>CALCPB010000464.1 GCA_937897665.1 uncultured Halomicronema sp.
ACCGCGATCGGTGAAGTCGTTGTCGCAGGGGGGATGCTTCATTGCGGCGTTTGCCAAAAAAACTGTGAGCAAAAGCCAGTCACCCGTCAGCCTGGGCCGAGGGCAAAGCACTCCAAGGCCACTCTGATGAAAAGCCTTTAGTAATTCCTATATCAGGACAGTAGACCTCTTGCTCGAATTGAGACCATAGTTTCCGATGAGGGCATTTAGGTCTGTCTGATGTTTTACAAAGACCTAATTGAGCTGACGCCCTCTCAGTTCAATTGAAGGCATCTCAACCACCGACCAGTTCGTCTATTTTCGCCGAGGTCAGGGCACCCAAACTCATTCCGAATTACTAATCCAATTCGTTAAATCGGACTTCAGACGACTGTCAGAATGGCCTTGCTGCCAGTCTTAATTGATCAATTAAATTCCAATCCCTTTTCACAGATGCTATCTAAACGACCTTTATTCCTCAGTGAACAATTTCACCTGACCTATCGATTTGATAATGGCTACTTATTGCGTGGCACTTTGAAAGGAGAACACTGCAGCTTCCGTCCGCAGACGATTCTGAGTCTGTATGACTTTAGGATTGGATATTACCAGCCCGATGGCCGGGTTTTACTGCGATTTGATGCTGGCTTCGGGCAACTTGACTTAACGACCGCACAAACATTATAAACTGGCACCCACACCGCTAGCGGGTCATTATTTACTCTGAACTACCGCACGGCCGAAGCCTCAATTTACAATGCTACAAACCAGCACTGGTTAGCCACGACCTGGCTGCCGGACAATTGGCAGTTACAAGCCTGCGTAGCAACACAGGGGTTCACGGATATTCTTGGTTCACGGCTTAACAGCACTCGGCGTAGCTTAACTACTGATCGCATCAGGGCACTTACGTTATCTAGCCATTCACGTCTGAGTGAGGCCTAGGGCGATCGCCAGCAAGCGAGATAGATCCCGTCCACGAGAGATCGTCCCCACTGCCCAAGGTTCTGGATGATCTCGAACAAGCAGTAGCCAGCCCAAGACGGTTTCTTCCCAAACTAAGGGCACCAGTAACAAAGCCGACAGGTTTAGTTGCTTCGCCAATACACCCAGCTCCGCTGTCATTTCCTCAGATTGCCCCTCTACTGTCGGGAATTGCCACAGCGCATCAGTCTTTGCAGATAAAGATTGGATTTGGGCAATCGTCTCATCATCAGGGGCTGGCAGTATTGTGATGGCTTCCCCAGCCAACTGCCACTGCGTTACTTGCTCGGCGAAATACAGCCCCACCTGTTGAATTTGAAAGCACCTTTGCCAAAGCTGAATTGTGCTCGTCAATAATTGATCAATCGGCAGGCGTCTGTGCAACCCCTCTATCGTCTCCCGCTGCAGAGTTTCCCACGCTTGAGATTCATTAAGTTGTTGCTGAATGCCTTGGGTCTGTTGAATCGCTTGATGGCTCTGCAATAGGCGCTTGACCCGTTGACGTAATACCGCCCAATGAATTGGCTTGGTAATGTAGTCGGTGGCGCCAACGGAAAAGGCCCGGTCAATGGAATCTTGATCGTCCAGCACGGTCACCATCAGAATGGGAATCTCGCTCTGAAACTCGGTACGGAGTTGTTGGCAGCAGTCAAACCCATCGGGTTCGGGCATTACGGCGTCTAGCAAGACGAGGTCGGGCTGTAGACGGCGAAAATCTTGTAGTACTTGTTCTCCGCTACCGACCTGCACGCTCTCATACCCCGCTTGAGTCAAGGCCAAGGCTAGTAATTTTCTTAAGGCGCGATCGTCATCAGCAATCAGAATAAGCGGAGTAGGTCGAGCAATCGGAGTGTTCACAAGCTTGCAAGCGTCAGCTGTTGCCCCAATTCTATAAGGTTCTACCGCTAATGTTTCCAGCCGGGTATCGGAGCCTCCCAATCCCAAGAGAACTAATCGCAGAGCATGGCTAAAAACTCATTCGCAGGGCTCCGGAGACTGCCCGGTTATTAAATGCACTCCCCCCTGATTGACCGATGACATTGTTAAAGCCGTAGCCTAAATCGATCTCTGTAGATTCTGAAATTTTCATAGTGCATTGCGTGCCATAACTATAAGCTGGTGTCCATTCTCCAGCGAGGCGCTGTTGGCCCCATGAGGCAGACAAGCGACAATCTAACCAATCCAAGATTTCTCCTTGCCAGGCGGCTTCCCCGTTAATGACCAAAAAGTCTTGTGGCGAGAAATAGCCGGAGGCGCTTTCTAAGTCTTGTCGATAGCGCCAGTTGAACACATTGGCTGCGATCGCAAACTCTCCCATGCGATGTTCAAAACGACTAAACGACTGCTGCTCTCGGTTCCCGTCGTTGTAACGACCCCAGCGCACTAAAGAGAAAAAACTTGTGTTTGGATCAATCTGCCAATACAAGTTGGGACCATATTGCCAAGCTGTGATTTGCTCATTCAGAGTCGTCGCATTGAACTTATAAGGACCCTGTTCCACAAAAAACGATAAGTTTGCCTGTCGCCCTAACGGCACCGACGTATTAGCTTGAAAATTAAAACTTAGCGGCAAGTTGTCAAAGATATCGATGCCCCCGCCAACGGTTGTGGTGAAGTTGCCCATTTCGCGGGTCCACGCCACTTTGAGAGGAATGTTGGTAACTGAATCCACATCAGGCTGGGTGTAATTATTGAAACCAGTGGTGAAAGCTAAGCGATCGCCGTTCGGTAATACCCCAGAAACAGTCGGTTCAATTACCTGATTACTCTGATCAAAATTACTAAATTCATCGGTAAATTCGACAGTTAGATCTTCAATTTGCCAAACCGGCATAATCGGATCATCATCAGCTTCTACAGGCGTTTCAATAGCTTCAGGGGGAGTTGGTTCTGGCGGTGGTGGTGGAATATAAAGGCCTGGATTGAGATTTTCAGGGGCTGCAATGAGTGGTTCAGAAGCTTGGATTTGAACAGGCACTGGGTCAACTAGGCTTCCAAAGCTCAAGGCTTCCCAGTCTTCTGTAGAAGGCTCTAACCAGTGCCAAATCAGCCTCTCTTCAGTAGTGGCTGGCTTACTGAAGCTGCCTTTTTCTGCAGCTTCTCCTCTGGCAATGACCGTTACCAAAGGCAAGCAAACACCTGGCACAAGAACTCTAAGGAAGAACAACCCTTTAAGCAATTGAAAGCCGTATAATTGCTGATTCTTTATTTTAGTGAAAATGCTAAACAAGGCTTTCCAATTTGACTGAATATTTTTTCTTTACAGAACTTTATCCAACTTGATGCCCTTAAGTCCTGGTCTTACTCGGAAAAGATAGCGATTC
>CALCPB010000465.1 GCA_937897665.1 uncultured Halomicronema sp.
GGCTCAGATAATTCCTGGAGAAGGCGAAGGGATGGAATCGGTGCTGCGACGGTTCAAACGCAAGGTGTCGCAGGCAGGCATTTTTCCCGATATGAAAAAGCATCGTCACTTTGAAACCCCAATCGAAAAACGCAAGCGTAAAGAACTCGCGATGCATCGACAGCGCAAGAGAAAGATGCGAGCGCGGTTTTAGTGCTGCTGGCATCGTCGTCACCAGTCTGGTTAGGAGCAGACGGCGGAGCCACTTTGCTGATGCGCTGAGAATTCAGAGTGCTCCTGGGTGAGCGGAGAAAAGTAGCCAGCGGTATAAGCAGGTAGGCACAAATAAGCGATGCTGTAGGGTGTCGTTAGGCATCGCCGTCAACATTACTCTGCAAGGCTTTGATGTGGACGCTACTGCCAAAACATTGGACAAATAATGACTCCTTCCGATTTATTCAGAGCAGGTCAGCAGGGTCAGCAGCAGCTTATTTTCACTGAAGAGCAACGAGTCAGCTCGGCTGGCTGGGTTGTCCGTCTCCAAGACTGGTCTTGCATCACCAGACAACCAGCCTCCCCGAACCTCCAGCGGTGTTACTCCCAAGACCCTACACACTTCTCACGGTGGGCAACGGGCTCTAAAGGGCATTACTCCGCGTTATTTACCAGACCGACAGTACCTCGTTGGGCCAGCGATCGCCACTGGTCCGACGAGGTACTGGCCGAGCAATGGCCGCATACGCTTTACTGAGTTTTTTTGATGAACGATCGGCTCGCCGGATAACTGGCACGTTACGTCAGTCAAACTTTTGAGCCGGTGATTGCGGCGGCGGCTCAAAAGCGCCCAGTTGCTGCAAATAGTCTGGGACTCACCCCAAGCGGTTTTTATCAAAAACACTGCAGTGGCTGGGTTACAGCCGGTTTTAGACGGGTACCCACTGATAAGGAATTGGCACACAGCGGCGCGCGCTCAGCGACAACCGCTAAAACGCTCATGTCGTCACTTCAAGCGAACGTCACGAGCTATGAGCTTTACAACTCTGTAGGGCTTGTCCTTCCCGCAGAGCATTCGATCCTTGCATGCTGAATGCTGCGTGCGATACGTCAGCGCTGACAAATCTGACAGGGCATGGACTGAGCCGCTAGCTCACGCTCCGGTTCATGGCCTGGCCATAGCTTTCGTGTCTCTAGTTCGCAACTGGCGAGGATTGCCAGTATCCCCTGGGCTTTGAGGGGGCTGGGGGCAACAATATCCTCAGGCGCAGACAAGATTTGGCCAGTGCTGGGTAGCCTCAAACTCCGGCGATCGAGGAAGGCTACAGCAGTCGCCAGTCTGAATCTTGACCAGATTGCGGAGCCACTTTGCTTTCAGCCTTAGCATTTAACACGACCCATGACCGAGCAGGCTTTCTATCATTAACCTGCCAACAATTAATGAATCTCTGCTGAATGCCAGACCGAGCCTCAGCAGCCATTATGGGCGATGGATCAATCGGTTTTCAAGATTAACCGAACTGACAAGAATGATACATCGCGCAATCATTAGCCCGGCGCCATTACTCTCGATCATGGCGGAGGCAAGTTCGACTCTCTACACCAGAGCATCGCGCCCGATCACAGGCACCAGTCCGACCTTCAAATCCAAGATTTTTAGTGAATTTTGCTGAATATTGGTGCGATCTTGGGAGTTTTTTGAGCTGACTTGAAAACTACAGCAAGATTCATCAGAGATCGGCTTGTAACAGTTTATTAAAAAATTCCGGGATTATGTTCCAGTTAGTCTATCGTAGTGGCCGTTTCAATAAAAGAGCCCTCCTGATTGTCTCCGTATTTCTCGATTGATTAGTGTAAAAAGGCCGCTGAATCGACTTGGCTCACTCGCTAAGACTGGGATTTTTCGAGAAAAAGCTGGTTGAAGTGCGTGTTTTAAATGACATCGTGGGTATCATTATTTTCGTCTGGCGGGCACAAACGCTAAACACATCAGGAGTAAGGGGAAGATTCGGGTTTAGAGTGACGACTACAATCGCCGTAAACCTTTGTGACAAGCGCGATCGCGGCAATGCGCAAGCAGTCGCATGCAGATTAGCCTTGTTGGCTGACCCGCAATATCAATTGTGAAGGCCCATTGAGCTGAGTTGGCCTCCTAAATATGTCTCTGTGATGTCTTGTGACGGTGCAGTATCGATGAATTAGAAGTTTTTGGTCGATGCTTAAGCCCCGATTTTATGATTGCGGTGACGGGCATCTGGGCAAAATGGTGAGCGTAAGAACGGCGGATTTATATCAGTAGAAAAGAGATTTTTTTGTCGGAAAGATGCCGAAGGCTAGTGTTTTTTCGGTGATATTTCGGGAAACCTCTTATAGACTTTGGGCAGCGTCTTGACCGCCATAAGAAGGAGACGGTGCTCGTTGGTAATGGTGAACTTGAATGCAGTGTGGAGATTTTTGGGGAATGCGAATCATGGCGAATAAAACTCAATCCATTGTCTTTGTGGATGCCGGTATCGATGCTCCTGCTCAGGTGGTGGCCGGTTTGGCCGAGAATGTCGAAGCCCTGATTTTGTCTCCTGCTATCGATGGCGTAGCGCAAATTACCGCAGCACTCGCGTCGCGTCCCCACGTTACAGATGTCTATATCGTGGCCCACGGGGCTCCCGGCGAATTGGCCCTCGGTCATGCCCAACTTGGTCTAGCCACCCTCCCCGCTTATCGCGCTCAATTGAGTCAGTGGGCTACCCAAAGCCAGCTAGCAAACATCTATCTGTATGGCTGTCAGGTCGCTGCAGGCGATGCCGGTGCAGAATTTTTGGCAGCGCTACGCGCGCTGACTGGGGCTAATATTGCCGCCTCTGCGCATCGCTTGGGGGCAACCAGCCCCAGTGGTCAGTGGGCACTCGAAACTCGTTTGGGCGAAGTGCCTCAGCGTGAGCTGCTGACCGCTGCTGCCCAGGCAGCCTACCCAGGCGTGTTGGCGTCAGATAGTTTTGCCGGGGCCACGCCCATCATCCCCAATAACTCCTTGACCGGTGACAACAGTGCCGCAACGTCGGAAGCTGGGGAGCCGATTCACGACCCCACCGTCGCGGGACTGCCACTCGAGCTGCAAGAAAGCATCAATAATTCGCTCTGGTGGAGTTGGACTGCCAACGTCGATGGCCAAGTGAACGTTAACACCGCCGGCAGCGATATCATTACGTTCTTGGCTGTCTATACCGGCACCACCGTCGCTGGGTTGACCCTGATTGCCCGCAACGATGATGCGGCTCCGGGTAACACCACCAGTAGCGTCAACTTCAACGCCAGCAATGGCACTACCTACTTCTTTGCCGTCGACGGTGTGGGCACCGTGCAGACGACGACCCCCGACGGCATCACCATCACGCTCAATACGCCCCCGGTGATTGATCCGGTACAGCTCTTCACTATTGCCGAAAACAGTGCTGCGACGACGCCGGTGGCTGACGGGGTGGAGTGTGTTGTGAATGCAACTGGCACGGTCACCAACTGGTCGATCACCAGTGGCAACCCCGATAACGATGGCGATAGCGTGCGCGCGTTTGCCATCAATGCGACCACGGGCGAACTCACCGTCAACGACCCCGGTGATTTGAACTTTGAAGGGGGCAATAACAACTATCAGCTTGAGATTACGGCTAAAGATGGGGCGGGCTTTAGCGATACCGAAACCGTTTTTGTGCAGGTCACCGATGTCAACGAAGCGCCGGCGATCGTCAGTCTAAACGTCCCAGCTGCGGCCTCTGAGGGCACCCCGGTGACAGTAACCGGTCAAATCTTTGACCCCGATCAGGGTGACACGCAAACGCTCACGATTGACTGGGGTGATGGCACCGCACCCAGCATTTTGGGAAATGACGTTTTAGTCAATATCGACGCTAACGGCAACAAGTCATTTACCGCAACTCATATCTATGTTGACAACAATGCCGGGGGCGCGCCCTTCAATGTCAGCGTCACACTCGAAGACGGCGCTGGGCTGACTGCCCCACCCGAAACGCGGTCAATCGCGGTCGGCAACGTGGCGCCAGTAATTGCGCCCGACGGCCCGATCACCCTGACCATCAACGAAGACAATGCCGACAGCTTTTTCCTCACGGCTACTGACGCTTCCTCAGCGGATGTCTTGAACTGGAGTGTCGGCACCCCCAGCAACGGCACAGTCACCCCGCCGACCAATCCCGCCGCGGCTAACCAAACCTTCACCTACACGCCCGATGCCGACTTTAGCGGCACGGATACCTTTCAAATTCAAGTCGGCGATGACGACGGTGGGTTTGACACGATCGACGTCAACGTTACCGTGACTGCTCAGCCAGATGCCCCTACTAACCTGACCATCACGCCCTCATCAGACACGATTAACGAAGGCGAAACGGTCACGCTGACGGGTAGCTTTATTGATCCTGATGCGGGCGATTCATTTACCCTCACGATTAACTGGGGCGATGGCACGACTGACACGCTCAACGATGGCGATCTGCTCTTTGACGGCTCTACCAACACCTATTCATTCAGTACTGACCATCAGTACTTAGCCGATGGCACACCGACGATTTCGGTCAGTGTGCAAGACAGCTTTGGCGAAATTACCAGCACCTCTCAAAGCATTACCGTTAGCTACATTGCCCCGACCCTATCGCCTGGCAGCACTTCGCTGACTGTCCAGGAAGATGACACCGGTACTCTCATCTTTACCGCCACCGATCCAGCCGATACGACTTTTGCCTGGTCGATTTTGACTAATGGTGCCAACGGTACGGCCAGCGTTTCGACGACCGATACTGGGGCCACTCAGTCAGTTACCTACACGCCCAATGCTGATTTCAACGGTCTCGATCAGTTTGTGGTGCAGGTCGATGACCAAAATGGCGGCGTCACCACAGCGAATGTGACTGTCGGCGTATTGGCAGTCAACGACGACCCCACCAACCTCATCATCACGCCCGATGTCACCTCCCTCAATGAAGGCAGCGCCGTGACATTGGCGGGCAGCTTTGACGATGTCGATAACTCTACCGACGCCTTTTTTGACGATACCCACACCCTGACGGTGGATTGGGGCGATGGTACCGTCGAAACCTTTAAAGATACTGACCTGACGTTAGGCGGTGCCGCCACCGACGTGACGGCAACTACAATCTCGTTTGATGGCCTCACTCATACCTATGTCGATGAAGGCACCGGCTCCTACACGGTGACGGTGACGGCAGCTGATGCCGCCGGTCAAACGGTCGCGACCACACAGGCGATCGCGGTACTCAACGTCGACCCCACCCTGGTTGACCCGGCAGCTTCGCCAGCCACGCTGGCGCTCACTGAAGATACGGCTGAAGACTTTACGGTCAAGGCGACCGATGTCGGCATTGAAGACATCCTCACCTGGGATGTCACAGCAGCGCCGACTAACGGCACCGTGACTGCCACGACCAGTGCGGCCAATGGCGAGCAGTCGTTTACCTATACCCCCAACCTCAACTTTGAAGGCACTGACACTTTTACGCTGCAGGTGACTGACGGCGACGGCGGCTTCCAAGACTTGGTGTATAACGTCACGGTCACGGGGGCAAACGACGCGCCGCAGGTCATTGTCAACAACTTCAACATTGTTGAAGACACGCCGCTGGACATTGATCTCAGCGTGTTAAATGCGATCGATGTCGAAGAAACCGACGACAACAACATCAACTTCACCATTACCGGTGCTGCGGCTGGCAGCTTCCTAGTGGATGGCACCCCCGATAACACCTTTAGCCGCCAAGACATTATTGATGGCAAGGTCACCTTCCTCTATGGCAGCGAGGTGACGCCCTCTTTTACCATCACTGTCGAAGATAGCGAACCGCTGGCAACGGTAGTACCTGGGACTATCACTAGCTTCTTGAAGGTTAACGATGCCCCGGTGCTCACCGTCGGCACCTTTACTGTCGCCGAAGGGGCTGAAGCGCCTATCAACAGCAGTGTGCTAAGTGCCACCGACGAAGATGATGACAACGCCACCCTGCTCTTTACCGTCAGCGATGTAGAGGGCGGCGACTTTATTCTCAGCGGCAGCGAGACCTCCAGCTTTACCCAGCAAGACATCAACAATGGCCTGGTGACCTTTAGAAACGACGGCAGCGAGACTGACCCTAGTTTCAACATCAAGGTAGAAGATGATGAGGGCGCGTTCGCGGAGGCCACCGGCACCGGCACCGTTACGGCGATCGACGATGACCCTGAGATTACGGTTAACACCTTCACAGTCGTTGAAGGGCAAGTGCTGAACGTCGATAGCACGGTGCTCAACGCAACGGATGACGAAACGACAGATAGCGCTCAAATCACCTTCACCGTCAGCGGTACCGATGCGGGTAGCTTTTTGCTCGATGGCGTGGCCAGCACGACCTTTACCCGGCAAGACATCTTTGCTGGCCGGGTGACCTTCTTGTATGAAGGCGAAGTCGACCCGGTCTTTGACATCAAGGTTGAAGATGGCACTGGCGGCGAATTTACAGAAGCGGGCAATGTCATCAGTTTCACTCCAACCAATGACACCCCGGTGTTTGCAACGCTCGCCCCCTTTACGGTGAACGAAAACGATCTGACACCGATCGACAACACGATCTTGGATGCCACCGACGCTGATGATGACGATAGCAGCCTGACGTTTGAGGTTGCCGATGTCGTTGGGGGTGACTTTTTGGTTGAGGGCCAAGTCGCAACCACCTTTACCCAAGCCCAGGTCGATGCAGGAGCTGTCTTCTTTAAGAACACTGGTGACGACATTGCCCCCAGCTACTAGATCACGGTCAGCGATGATGAGGGCGCCTCAACGGTGGCGATCGGCAGCGGCACGGTTGTCACCACTGACGATAACCCTGAGATTACGGTCAACAACTTTGATGTCAAAGAAGGTACCTCGTTACTCGTCGATAGTACGGTGCTTAATGCCACTGATGACGAGACGACCGATAGCGCTCAAATCACTTTCACCGTCAGCGGTACCGACGCAGGTAGCTTTTTGGTCGATGGCGTGGCCAGCACGACCTTTACCCGCCAAGACATCTTGTTGAACCGGGTTACCTTCTTGTATGACGGTGAAGAGGACCCCGTCTTTGGCATCAAGGTAGGAGATCGGGCTGCGCAAGCAGAAACAAATGCGGTGG
>CALCPB010000466.1 GCA_937897665.1 uncultured Halomicronema sp.
ATCAGGAACGCCTGCTTGGAACGATCGCCCGCCCCCACCCTCATCCCTTTGACAGCATCGTGCTGCTGGTGCAGCGAGAAATCGCCCAGCGGCTCTGTGCTCGCCCGGGCCATAAAACCTTTGGGGGGTTGACGGTCAAAGTGCAATATCTGGCGGACTGCGAACTGATCTGTGCGGTGCCGCCCAAGGCCTTTCAGCCGCCGCCTAAAGTTGATTCAGCGGTGATTCGCCTGCGCCCGCGCCCGCCCGCTACTCCAGCGACTGATCCCCAACGGCTGCAGCAGCTGCTCAAACTCGGCTTTGGCAGCAAACGCAAAATGCTGCGCAACAATTTAGCGGCTGTCATCGAGCGATCGCCGCTGTTAGAGTTGTTTGCCGCACTCAACATTGCGGAGAATGCCCGCGCCGAAGACCTCAGCGTTGCCGATTGGGTCGCATTGAGTAATAAGATGCTGGAGACACCGAGAGTGTCCTAACCCTGCCCCAGATTAATGATGGTGAACTGGCGGCAGATGCGCTCGCCGACCACCTGCAGTGAGGTGCCATGCATTCTTATTCTTTATTGGCTGCGGCCAAAATCAACCTATATCTAGAAGTGGTGGGCGATCGCCCCGATGGCTATCACGAGCTAGTGATGGTAATGCAAAGCATTGGCCTCGCCGATCGCCTCACCATCCGCAGTCTCAACAGTGCCGATATTCGGCTGCAGTGCGATCATCCTCAGGTGCCTAGCGATGCCAGCAACTTGGCTTACCGGGCGGCGGCGCTGTTGCAAAATCGGTTTCCCCAAGCAATGAAGCAGCACGGTGGCGTCGAGATTACGATTCAAAAAAATATCCCCGTCGGGGCAGGGTTGGCAGGGGGATCGGCGGACGCTGCCGCAGTGTTGGTGGGCGTCGATATGCTGTGGCAGCTCGGGCTGACCCAAATTGAACTGCAAACCCTAGGGGCAGAACTCGGCTCTGATGTGCCCTTTTGCATCTCAGGGGGCACGGCGATCGCCACCGGGCGCGGCGAACAAATTGATTCGCTGCAGGGCATCGAGCAGTTTTATGTGGTGTTGGCGAAGTACAGCTCCCTGACAATTTCTACCCCTTGGGCCTATCAGGCCTATCGGCGAACCTTTGCGGCGACCTATGTCGATGTCAATACCGAAAGCCAAACCCGTCGCGAGGCACTCCATTCTGGCCCAATGGTGGCTGCAATTTATCATCAAGATGGGCCTGATATTGGCCATCACCTGCACAACGATTTAGAAAAAGTCGTCCTCAAGCAGCATGCTCAAGTTCAGGCCCTGAAAGACGCCATGGCCGCCAGCGGCGGGCTCGGCACCCTGATGTCGGGTTCAGGCCCCACAGTCTTTACCCTGGCGGCCACCCGGACAGAGGCCGAAGCCATCGCGGCGCAGGTGAGATCGCACCTGTCTGATCCTGCTCTAGAACTTTGGGTGGCCCCCTTTGTGTCAACCAGCGTGCAGTTTAGCCCTTAAGCAGCATTGTGGACATGGCATCTTGGTCTGAGTGAGGTGGCACCGCGATTGCCCGCTAGCATTGAAATTGAGATTATTTGCCCAGTGTCAAAGGCACCGGTAGATTACCCCGCTGAGCTTGTTTGTTGAGGAGTAGTGGCCAAAGATGCAGATACAGTTTCGTGAGTGTGACTTCTTTAGCCTGTGGATCTGGATTCAATTTTCCACAGTGCCCTCCACCATGGAGCAGCAATACGTCGATGAGATTCTCAATTCCTGGTTCTTTATTGGCAAACTGGGAGGGTTCAATGCGGAAAATCTGCAGGTGCAAGACACCGGCCTAGAAATCAGCTATATGAACTACGACAACACACAGACCGACAGCACTCTAGTCTCGCTGATGCACAACATGGGTGACGTTGAGTATGAAGGACTCTGGGCGCGCTGCTGGTTTGACCTGGGCACCTCTGACGCGATCGCGATCGATGTTTTGCTCAATGCCCTCAAGCAATTCAGCCGCGACTATGTGGCGATCGAGCAAATCATCATCGGCGGTGAAAACGAAGACTGGCCCATCCCTGATCATCACCAGCCAGACTTTGTCGCAGGCGAATACAACTAAGGGATGGGCTTAAAAGCCAGATGCCTGTGCAACAAGCTGCCTCCTTGCGGCGACGCGCAACTTGGGCCAAGCGTGCCTGCGGCGCATGCAACTGTGCTTAACGCTCGGAATGAGTCAGGCAATGAACCGCAGGCAACAGACGCACTTTCCCACCTTTTGGCCAAACCACATTGATCAATAGGGGATGAAGCAGGAGCAACAAAATCGCCTCTGGGTTGATTCGCCCATCAGTTCATCGAACCGGCTCAAACGGGACACCGTCATCGGGATAATATTCAACAAATCTGTCTCGAGATAGTTGCCAATTGCACAGAATTCGTCTGCACTTCTCTGTAACGAAATAGCAATATCAGTCGACAGATTCAATGGCCTATACGCATGCCATATCGGGTTGCTTGAATGCAGCTTTAAATAACCATAAGGACAATAAGATAGAGGTCTTAATTTCTCACTTTTACTCAAAAAGCGGATACGATCTTGGCCGTCGAAAGTGGTTTACATTAGTTAATCCTTTTTGACGTAGCGCAACTTTTTT
>CALCPB010000467.1 GCA_937897665.1 uncultured Halomicronema sp.
CGTTGTGACCATCAGTCGAAAACCGCGTCGAGACTGGACTGACCATCTTTCTAGTAGCGGCCAATGGTGGGTAATGGCGGTTGACTCAGCAAACTGCTGAGCCAGCCATAAAGCGGCAAATAGCACCAGATAAAAATTACCAAAGTGCCGAATAAACCGGGGCATGAACTTGGCGTAGGTAAACCCCAAAATGAGACCGTTTGCAGCTAAATAAAATGTCAAGGCATAGGGCTTTTTGATCAGGTGCAAACTCACCAAAACGAACGCCGCGATCGCCACCAGCGTACACAACACCACATCGAGCAGCTGCTTGCGGTTAGGAATTACGGTGTAATATCCGGCAAAAAAGCGCCCTATTGTGCTGAGCAAACGCTCCCCATCAAAGTAGAAAAAAGATTCACCCAGGGCTGAGTTTGCTACCTCACTCGGCGGCAAAATAAAGTACAGCGACATCGCACAGCCGACAACAATCAGCAGGCTGCTGCCGACAATATCGAGCCAGGGACGCGGACGTTTGGCCTCCAACAACATTTCTAGCGCTAGGGTCAGCGCGATCGCGATCGCCATCCACAACGCATACACATTACTGTTGGCTAACAGCGCCACCAGCCCAGCGAGGGGCCAGTAAGCCCGCCGTCGCGTGGACCACAGCGCACAGATGGCAAACAGCAAACACATTGCCACTGCATAGTTACGAGCAATGATGGAATATTCATAGAAGGGCAGATAGCCAAAGGTAAACAGCCACTTTTGTCCCTGAGAAAACGTGCTGTAGCGCCAAAACAGGGTCAGGCTGACCATCGCCAGCAACCAGTGAACTATCTGCATGGCCAGGGGATGACCAAACCCGATTTGCAAGGCGGCGACGATGAGGTGCCATAAGCCCGGGTGGGCGCGATCATAGTGAATGTTGTTAATCAGCGCGGCCAGCGTCGGACTGTCTCGGGCAATCAGCCAGACATTCATCTCGTCGCGCCAGGGGCTGTGATTGAGCGTCGCGATCAGACCGAAACCAGCCGCGATCGCGAGGGCAGCCCACGGTGACCGATAAACCCGCATGAGCCAGCTCAGCAACTGCTGTTTCATGGGGCGAACCGCATCACATTTGGAGCTATTTCAAGGAAACACACAGCCTCGACCGCCAACTCAGAGAGCACCCTATCACACATCGGCAAACCCGCCTTTAGCGCATCGGTGGCGCTGCTGAGTGTCGGTTGGCTCAGCCTAGTTTATGTCGGTGTCAGTCGAGGCAACTTTCCGTATGGGTTCCGAATGGGTGTTGAGAATCCTGACAATATCCAGCATTTTGAGCAAAATTGGGCAATCTATTGAACGGTGGTCAACCTCATAAAGCGCTATCGGAAAGACTACCAAACTGACAGGGTGCAAATCGTCGTGATCAATGCTGAGAGCATCACTGAGCAAAATCAAGTCTGAGTCTGCTACTGATCAGAGCAATTGCTTAGAGCTAAATTTGGGCGATCACGACGAGAACGCAAAATCCCCCACCCTTGCCGGAGACCATTGACCATGGTGCAGTCTGTTCCCACCACGCTGTCAGACGAGCAACAGCTAGAAGCGCTCTTGAGGCAACGCCGCCAAGACTCTCGCCGAGCGCATGAAATTGATGCTGACATCCGCGATCGCTTTCTCGCGACTCGGGCGATCGTGGTGCTCGACATGGTCGGATTTTCTTACCAAACTCAGGAACAGGGCATCATTCCCGCCCTGCAGCAGATTTATGTTCTGCAAGAAACGGCCATCCCGATTTTGACGGCCCACCAAGGCCGAGTTTTCAAGCAGGATGCGGACAATCTATACGCGGCGTTTGCTACACCTGATGCCGCACTTGAGGCGACGGAGCATCTGCTGACCGAGCTGAACGCCATCGACATTCATGCCAGCATTGGCATTGGCTACGGCGAAGTGCTCGTGGTCGGTGACCACAATCTATACGGCAACGAAATCAACCTGGCTTCCAAACTCGGTGAAGACATCGCCGGCGATGATGAGATCTTGCTCACTGCTGCCGCCCATGATGCGCTGACGACAACGGGTTGGCAATTCGTACGCACTGTTCAAACCATTTCTCACGTGACTCCAACGGTCTATCAGCTGCAGCGTCACGGTTAAAAGAAAAATCCCTCACGACGAGATCGCGCCACTCCCAACAATGAAAATGCAGGTGTCCGCTGCGGGTGAGGCGGTGGGGCAGAAGTCTTACAGGCAGGGAGCTTGGCATGATCTGTTGAGAATTGACCACCCTACGCGGATTTTATTTTCGCCGCTATTTGAGGTGGAACCGTCTATAAAGGTGTCGATTCCAGCCGACGGCTCGGAAGCCCTCAACGACGAGAGTCACGCTACTGGGCCGGCCCTCTGGGCTTCGCGCTGTGGCAGGCGGGCCTTTTCGCGAGATGATGTAGACGCTGACGTATCAGGAAGTGAGAACGGCTGTGGCGCGATCGACTCTCAACGGGGCCTCTCAGGTGTGGGGTATCATCGGACACCCCATCGAACATTCGCTGTCGCCGCCCATGCAGAATGCGGCCCTGAGAGAATTGGGCATCAATGGCGTGTATGTACCATTTGCGGTAGAACCAGCGGCCCTTGCCTCAGCGATCGCGGGGCTGTGGTCGGTGGGTGTGCGGGGATTCAACGTGACGATTCCCCACAAGCAGGCGGTGATGTCGCAGCTCGCCACGGTGACGGAGATCGGTCAAGCCGTCGGTGCAGTGAATACGCTCTGGCGCACGGATCAGGGCTGGGCGGGCACCAATACTGACGTGACGGGGTTTATTGCCCCTTTGAAGTCCAGCGATCGCCCTTGGGCAGACGCGCGAGTGGTGATTTTGGGCAATGGCGGGGCGGCGCGAGCGGTGGTTGCGGGCTGCATCACTCTCGGCTGTCGAGATATTTGGGTGATCGGACGCAGCACCGACAAGCTGCAGCAATTTGTCCAGAGCTGGCAAGATTCGCCCCTGCAGCCAACCTTACAAACCGGCCTCAATTCAGACCTTGATGCCCTGCTGCCAGAGACCATGCTGCTCGTCAATACCACCCCCGTGGGGATGCACCCGGCGCTCAACGTGAGTCCGATCACGGCCATTCAACTGAGTCAGTTACCCACCAGCGCGATCGCCTACGACCTGATTTATACGCCCAGCCCCACGCAGTTTCTCCAATTAGCTGCCCAGCGAGGCTTGCAGACAATCGATGGGGTCGAAATGCTGGTGCAACAGGGCGCTGCAGCCCTCGAAATTTGGACTCAACAAACACCGCCCATTGCCACCATGCGTCAGACCCTTGAGGCACAATTGGGACAGCGCTAGTCGCCGCTGACGCTGGCATTTCACGGTAGGCTGGATTGAGAGAATCTGATGATTTAGGTAAAGGAAGCTCTATGATGCGCACTGGATTGAAGGCAGCTTTGACCCTAGGGCTGATGGCCTGCTTGTTTGCGCTGACGTTTGTCATCACGCCAGTGGCCCAGGCCATGACCCAGATTGAGCTTAAGGATCTGAGTTATGCTGCCTGCCCCGCTGAATTTTCGGAAGGCATTGTGGCTTCTGGCTCGCTGCAGGCGGCGAAGTGCTATCTCATTCAAGGCACGGCAGTCAACAGCTCTGGCAAGCCCGTCTTAAACGCTGACGTGTTTGGGCGCATCTACGATGCCAACAATAACCCCGCCATGATGAATCGGACGCGACTAGGGGCCATTGATGAAGTGCCTCCCGGCGAAAGCCCTTTTGAACTGCGGGTTTCAGTGGCAGCCAATCAGCCCGAACCCTTGCAGTTAAAGCAGTTTAAGGCCTCGGGTTTTACCGGGCGAGTTCGTCGTTAGGGTAATTGTTTGGTGAGGATGACGGTAATGCCAACGCGATGTGGTTGGGTGCATGACGATCCCATCGAGATTGCCTATCACGATCACGAATGGGGTGTGCCTCAACACGATGATCAAACGCTGTTCGAATTCTTAGTGCTAGAAGGGTTCCAAGCGGGCCTGAGTTGGATCACGATTCTGCGTAAACGCGACAACTTTTGGGCGGCCTTTGATCAGTTTGACCCCGAGGTGATCGCCCGCTACGGCACCGTTAAACACCAAGAACTGCTGACCAATGCTGGCATCATTCGCAATCGCCTCAAGGTTGAAGCAACCACTAAAAACGCTCAAGCGTTCCTAAAGGTGCAGGAAGAATTTGGCAGCTTTGATGCCTATCTTTGGCAGTGGGTAGACGGCAGCCCAATTCAGAACCACTGGGCGAATTTAGAGGCTGTTCCCGCTCGTACAGAGCGTTCAGATGCTCTCAGCAAAGATCTCAAAAAGCGCGGATTCAAATTTGTCGGCTCCGTGATTTGCTACGCTCTGATGCAGGCGATCGGCATGGTCAATGACCACACGGTGGATTGCTTTCGCCACGATGAACTGCTCAACCGCTAGAGGCTGTCATTGTTTAGCGGCTGAGTCCTGATGCTGAAAGCGGTTCAGCTTCTAGATAACCTGAGTTCGGGATAAGGACATTGGGCACGTATACCAAC
>CALCPB010000468.1 GCA_937897665.1 uncultured Halomicronema sp.
GGGAGATCGAGAAACTGCTGAGCGGCGGTTTCAATTTTTTGGAGCTGGCCTAGGGCGCGACCGCAGGGGAAGCCGTACTTAGCTTGGACGCGATCGCTGGCAATTTTCAGTGATTCCTGAGAACGCTGAAGAAAATCAGCCACGGTATAGGTTTCGCCGGGTTGAAAGTATTTTTTGACGATGAGCGACGGAGAGTAGCAGGTTTCCTGCTGGCCGTTGGGCCATTGAATTTGAAAGTGAATTTCGGGCATGGCGGTAAAAGAGTGGGTGTGGGTGTGTTGAGTGGTTTGGGGGCAAGAGCCGGTGGCAGCTACGGGGCGGCTTTAGGGCGGCATCACTAACTGGTGATACAGGGTCAGATGCATCTCGGCGGAGGTGCGCCAGCGGTAGCGCTGGATCAGGGACGGGCCGCTGGTGACGAGGCGCTGGGTGATCGTTGGGTCAAGAACCTGCTGTAGGGCGGTGGCGATCTGGCTCACTTCTGGCTCCACCAGCAGCGCCGTCTCGTCCGACAAAAACTCGGTAAATGGCGGTTGGTTAGAGGTTACCACCGGCAGCCCTGACGCGATCGCTTCTAGCACCACGAGCCCCCAACCTTCTTGAACTGAGGGAAAGACGAAGGCATCCGCTAGCCGGTATAGGGCCGGCAGGTCGGCATCAGGCACCACTCCCGGCAGCACCAGCGCCCCCTCAGGCAGAGGTTGGGCCAGGGCCATGAACTGCTGGCGATAGTTGCGGTAGTCGAACAGGGTCGCGCCCCCGGCAATGACGAGCTGTGCGTTAGGCACGTGGGCTTGCACCTGACAGAACGCCTTGAGCAAGGCAATGGAATTTTTGCGGGGCTCAATGCCGCCAACCGTTAGGTAAATTGGCTGGCCAGTGAGTCCGTAGTTCTCAGCGATCGCCGATTCTGTGCCATTCGGCTGGGGCGAAAAGCGATTGCTGACGCCGTTGATCACCCGATGGGCCGTGATGCCATACTCCTCGTGCAACGCGGTCTGCCACAGGTCGCTGACACACAGGCAGCGGTCTGGCTGAAAAATGGATTTTTCTTGGCAGTCGCGCAGGTAGGGACTGGTGAAAGCCTCGATGTGGTGAACGGTACGCACAAAGTGAGGAATGTCGCCCTCTGCTCGGAGCTGGGCCAAAGCATTAGCGCTGAGGCAGTCCTGGGCGTGATAGAGGTCGTAGGAATTTTGTTGAAGATGCTGCCGAAAGAACTGCACAAATTCACCAATGCGCTGCTGCACGAGCTGATCAGTGCCTCCTTTGCAGGGGCTAGCGGGGATGGCCGTCGCGGCAAAAGTCACGCTGCGGTGGAAGCCTTGACCGTCTTTATCCAGCGCAAAAACATGGGGCCGGTGCCCCAGATCTGCCAGAGCCTGGGCCAGCTCTAGCGTGTGAATCACGCTGCCGCGAGGCTTGGTGGCATAGGTCAGTAGGGCAATCCGGAGTGACATTACTGTTCGCCCTGAGTGTTGTCAATCCGAGCATCTCTGGGACTGAAGCCGGTCAGTGGCGTGGCCAGATCCCACAGCAGCCAACGCTCAGCCTGGTGCTGCAGCCACACCTGTGACCCGTTGGTCACAGTACCCACCCGTTGGCAGGCCAGATCATGGGGGGCAAACAGGGCCTTGACCTGGGCCTCGTGAGCGGGTGGCACGCTGAGTAAAAAGCCAAAGCTGGGGAAGCTGGTGAGCCACCGGTCTAACGATATTCCCGATACTCCAGTGGGGCTGGGCACCTGATCGAGCGCCAGTGTGGCGCCCACGCCCGAGGCTTCGGCTAGCATCAGCAACGTACCGGCCAAACCCCCCATGCTGATATCTTTACCGGCGTGGCACAGGCCAGTTTGGGCCAGTTTGGGCAGCAGCGCTAAGTGCTGGCGCAGCTGAGCGGGTTCGGCTGCTGTCGCCGCGTTCCAAAAGGGGTAGTCACCGTAATACTGCCCAGACAGGTTAACGACCATCATCAGCGCATCCCCCGGCTGGGCCGTGAAGCTGGTGATCAGCTGCTGCGCTTGGCCCAGCACCGCTACGGCCAAGCCGTTGTAGGGGCTGTGGCAGTTGGTGTGGCCGCCCACGATGGGCACGCCGTAGACCCGCGCCGCCGCCGTGAGACCAGCCCACAGTGGCTGGCTAATCTTTTCCGATTGGCTCCACAGCGCATCGACCACTGCGATGGGCGTGCCTCCCATGGCGGCAATGTCTGACAGGTTTACCATCACGGCGCACCAGCCAGCAAACCAGGGTGACTCGTTCACGAGCTGGGGCCAGATGCCCTCTGCCGCCAGCAGTAGGTAGCGATCGCCATCCGGTACGGCAGCACAGTCATCCCCCAAACGAATGGGCTCGCTGGTGACGCCTTGGGCGTACTGGCCGATGGCTGTAGCCGCCGTCTGAATATCGCGCTTGCCCAGAATGCTCAGGGAGCTCTGGAGCGAGGTGACTAAAGTCGTTAGATCGACTTCCACTGGTGCTAGGCAACCTGCTGGTTGGGTAAGGTCGGGCGAGGTTGGCCGGTCGGCGGGTAAAAGGCCAAGTCGGCCTCCATCAGGTGGTGGGGACGATCCACAATGTCGAGTTGCTCTAGGCTCTGCCAGTGCAGCCGGGTAAAGAAGCGGACGTTTTGCAGTTGGACGGTGGCCAGAAAGCGATCGCACCCCCAAGTGTTGGCCGTAGTCACTGCTTTTTGGATCAGGCCCTTGCCAATGCGCCCAACCCGCCGAAACTCAGGATGCACGCCCAGACGGCCCCCGTACCAGAGGCGAGGCTGTGTTTCGTAAATGCGCACGACCCCTACCACCTGGTCGGGCTGGGCGGACTGGTGGGCAATGGCCACGATGGGATAAGCCACGGTATCGAGGTCATCGCGATCGTGCTGCTCAAACAGCTGCTGCTCGTCGCAAAAAATCGCTTGGCGCAGTCGAAAATAGTCGGCCCGGTCGGCCTCTGACAGGGCAAGCTTAAAGCTATAGGTGCGTTTGGTCATGGTGAGTGGATGGCGGGTCTGAGCTAATGGTGAGAAAGGAAGTGGGGAGGAGTCTAGTCATTTTCAAAGAGGGACAGGGCAGAACAGGAACCGCGCTTGGCACAGCCTGCTTTCATGTCACTGGACAAGAGATTGGCCTGGTTGAGCTGTTGCCCGATGGTCTGATATAGCTCGTACATAAATTCGCTGCTGGGGGCAGGGTGCTGGGCCAGCGGAGTTCCCACGATGGGGACAAACGGCACGACAAAGGGATAAACCCCCAGAGCAATCAGCTGTTCGCTGACGGTCAGCAAGGTTTCTTTGCTGTCGCCTAGCCCCGCTAGCAGGTAAGTGCTGACCTGCCCCCGGCCAAACACCTTGACGGCGGCGGCAAAGGCCTCGAAATAGTAGGACAGCGGCACTTTGGCCTTGCCGGGCATGATCGCGGCCCGCACGGCGGGGTCGGCGGCCTCTAGGTGCATGCCCAAGCTATCTACCCCGGCGGTGTGCAGCCGCTCAAACCAGCGAAAGTCGTCGGGGGGTTCGCACTGGGCCTGCAGCGGCAGGTCAACTCGGGCGCGAATGGCCGTTGCACAATCAGTGAGGTAAGCCGCGCCCCGGTCGGTGACGTTGGGCGTGCCGGTGGTCATAATCATGTGCTCGACGCCGTCTAGCCGCACGGCAGCTTCGGCCACCTCGGCGAGCTGCGCGGGTGTCTTTTGGGCAATGGTGCGATCGGCCGCTAGAGACTGACCGATAGCGCAGAACTGACAGGCCGTTTTGCGGTTTTCGTAGCGGATGCAGGTCTGTAGAACGGTGGTCGCGAGGACGTTGCGACTATGGAGCAGGGCAATTTTCCAGTAGGGAATGCCGTCATCAGTAGTGAGCCCGTAAAAGCGTGGCTGATGGGGAAAATCGAGGGTGGCAATGGGCTGCTGATCTTTGACCAGCAGATGTTCGCCCGTAGGCGTCGAGCGCAGGGAGTAGGGCGACTGTGCCGCGCCGTCGGTGTAGACCGGCACCATCACGGTGGTTTCGCCCAGGGTAATGGCTTTGTGATCTGACGGTCCTGCGCCGCCTTTACGCCCTGAGGCCCCAGTTTCGGAGACCAGATTGAGCCCCTGGGTTTGGAGTTCGGTAATGATCTGTTGTGAGTTCATAGGACGTCAATAAGACAATAGGCACGTCAGGCAACGGGGCCTGACGTGAAAGAGACTGTGAAGATGTTTTTGCAAGGCTAGAAAAGCAAGAGCAGCCTATAGCAAGCTCGGTACCGATGCAGCCGAGTCGAGGGGCGTGGGTTGATCCTCGGGGTTGGGTTCGGAAGGGACTGCAGGCGGAGCGTCGGATGCTGGACTGTTGATCGGGCTGCTGGTCGAGCCGCTGATCGGGCTATAGGCCGTGTTGTTGAGTTGGAGCTGCAGCAGATCCGGGCGGGCGTAGTGCCCGACTGAGTCCATCATGCGCTTGCGCTTGGTGATGAGGGAGAAATCAAGATCCGCGATCGCGATGCCTTCCCCTTCCCGAATTGGCTCACACAGATGCACCCCTTCAGGACTAATGATGGTGGTGTAGCAGCCGCCTCGCAGCACCTTCTGCAGGGCCTCGGTGGGCGCGATCGCCGCCACCTGCTCCGGCGTCAGCCAGCCGGTGGCATTCACGACAAAGCAGCCGGACTCTAGGGCATGGTGCCGCAGTGTCACTTCCGTCTGCTCCGCAAAAATGTTGCCCACCATCGACCCCGGAAACTGGGCGCAGTGAATCTCTTCATGGCCTGCCATCAGACTGTAGCGGGCGAGGGGATTGTAATGTTCCCAGCAGGCCAGAGCGCCAACCCTACCCACCGCCGTTTCCCAGACCTGCAGGCCACTACCGTCACCCTGCCCCCACACCATGCGCTCATGGTAAGTGGGGGTGATTTTTCGCCGCTTCAGTAAACACTGACCATCGGTATCAAAGATGAGCTGGGTGTTATAGAGTGAGCCGTGATCGCGCTCATTTACTCCCAGCACCACCACCATTTGATGGGTTCTGGCGGCCCGGCTCACCGCTGCCGTTTCCGGCCCTGGTACAGTCACCGCCTCCTCGTAGAGCTTCATGTGCTCTTGACCCATCAGCACCGGCGGCAGCACAAACGAAAAGTAGGGGTAATAGGGCACAAATGTTTCAGGAAAAACCACCAGCGAAGCGCCCTCAAGGGCTGCCTCGTCAATCGCCTGCAATACCTTATCCATCGTCCCCGAGCGGCTATGCAAGACTGGTGATAGCTGCACTGCAGCCGCCCTCACCATTTGAGTCGCGTCCATACTTTCCCCCTTGTGCGGCCTCTGCCGGTTACCAGCTTTCTACATCGTCCAAGTGTCGAGAATGAATGCGCCATCCTTACGGTGCATCAAGACGATGTCGAGGACGTCGAGCGGGTTGATTGGCGTGATGCCAGGAATCAGCGAAGGCTCGCCGTGGCCGTAGAGGGCCTGGAGCGCAAACCGACAGGCGTAGACCTTGCCGCCTTCTTCCATCACTTTGATCAGCTGGTTGTTCATCGCCAGATGGCCGGGGAACGCTTCATCGCCAATCTTAGGGAAGCCGCGCTGTACGCCCAACGTCACACCAGGACCGTAGAGCAGCACTGAGGTCTCGAATCCTTTACGAATCAGGCGAGTGGCCTGTAGTAGGTTGACCAGACCAATGGAGCCTTCAAAGGCGACGGTGTGAAAAGTGACTAGGGCTTTTTCGCCAGGCTCTGCCTGCACATCGGGAAAGACTTTTTCTTCGTATTCAACAAATAAGTCGCCGGTCTGATGGGCCGGGGTGGTTACTTCAGGCATGTTCAATCACTCTCAAGATGAATTTGGTAGCACCATAGGCGGGCTCCCGCCGCTTTCTCGTATCTGTTGCTACAGAGTCAGAAAGCCTGACAGTTGGGACAGTTAGGCAGTTTGGTTGGGAGTCCAGAGAGCGATATTTTGGCCTAAACCTGTCTAAAAGTGCAGGTTTCGCATTCGAGCTGAGTCGATCGCGGGCAGTCGCGCCTGTCTCTCGAACGAGGTTTCGGGTTTTAGTAGTGACTGATACAGGAAGCCTGAGATGACCTTTCTATGGTGGCAAGCACGAGGGTGATCAGGGTTTTGCCTGATTTGCGATCGCTCTGTCTATCTTTTTTCTGTCTTTGTCTATGGCCTCACATACGTCGGTGGTGGTGGTCGGTGGTGGGCAGGCTGGGCTCTCGATGAGCTACTGCCTCAAGCAACTCAGCATCGATCATTTGATTTTTGAAAAAGAAAAAGTTGCCCATTCCTGGCGATCGAAGCGGTGGGATACCTTTTGTTTGGTGACGCCAAATTGGCAGTGCACGCTGCCAGGCTATGCCTATCCGGGCAGCGATCCGCAGGGATTTATGCAGCGCGACGAGATTGTGCAATACGTCGAAGACTACGCGCGTTCTTTCGATCCACCGCTGCATGAAGGGGTGGCCGTCGAACAGGTGCGGTACGACGCGGCCACCGGTCACTTTGCCGTGACCACTAGCCTGGGCGACTACACGGCTGACCAGGTGGTCGTGGCCACGGGCGGCTACCACCAACCCAAAGTGCCTCGCATGGCCGAGCGATTACCCGCCGATGTCACGCAGCTACATGCTTCGCAGTACAAAAGCCCTGATGCGCTGCCCGAAGGGGGCGTACTCATTGTGGGAACGGGGCAGTCGGGCTGCCAGATCGCTGAAGACCTGCATCTGGCCGGGCGACAGGTGCATTTATGCGTGGGTAGTGCGCCGCGATCGCCCCGCCAGTATCGCGGCAAAGACGTGGTGGATTGGCTCGACCAGATGGGCTATTACGACCTGCCCATTCACAAACACCCACAAAAAGAAGCGGTGCGAACCAAGACTAACCATTACGTCACCGGGCGCGGTGGCGGGCGCGAGATTGACCTGCGCCACTTTGCCCAAGAGGGCATGCAGCTGTACGGCAAGCTGGCCGATATTCAGGGGCCGCTGCTGACCTTTGCTGATAACCTCAAGCGCAATCTAGACCAAGCTGACGCGGTGGCCGAAAGCATTAAGCAAACCATCGACCGCTATATCGACGCGAATCATATTGATGCGCCGCCCGAGCCGCCCTACCAGCCCGTTTGGGAGCCCACGACTAGCCCGCTGCAGCAGG
>CALCPB010000469.1 GCA_937897665.1 uncultured Halomicronema sp.
GGTATTCAGTTCCGGCTCAACCCACAGCCCGGCATCAATCGACCAGCGTCCCTGCTGTATCGCCTGCTGCACCTCGTGAAAGAGATCAGGCTGATGCGTTTCGAGCCAGTGAAACAGAGCCGGACTGGAATGGGTATAGGTTAGTTCTGGAAAGTCTTTTTGCAGGGCCAGCACAGAGCTAAAGGTGCGCTCGGCGGCTTGCCAGGTATCTGCCACCGGCCACAGCCAGGCTAAGTCTAAATGAGCATGACCGCCGCAGGTGACCTGCCGCTGCTTGATCCACGGGCTCAAGGACTGCAGCCGCGATCGCAGCGCCGCGAGTTCCTGCAAAAAGCGATCGCGCTGCCTGACGGTGCTCCAGTCTAACGGGGCGATCGCGGCGGCAATATTGGCCAGCTTCGCGGGAGCCAGCGCGGCGGCATAGGTCTGCAACACCGTCAGTTCGTCAGCGATAAAGCTCGGTTCGGGGCTCGCTTCAGGACTGGCGACAGCTTGTTCGTAGACCACTTCAGAGCGTACCAGGGCGCCATCATCATGGCCGGGACTGACTAGATAAATAGCCACCCAAAAGGTATCGCCGGGGGTGACGCGATCGCTGAGTAAAACGCGGCCAAAGTAGTCGAACAGGTCGCCTTCCTGCACCAACTGGCCATCGACGTAAACTGCCGCCACCTCAGCCCACCAGGTCAACCCCAGTCGCAGCGCCGACCTGGCCAGGGGAAAGTCCTGCAGGGCGGTCGGCACCGTAATCTGCTGACAGAGCCACAGGGCTTTTTGTCCCCGCTCCCAGGCAATATGCTGCTTGGCGTTGGGCACGGCGATCGGCCATGCCGTCCAGTCCTCGGTGGCTGAGGTGACCTGGGGATCGGGTCGGTGGGCCATCTGCCACCCTGATTGCAGCGATCGCCGTGTCAGTGCTCGCAGGCGATCAGCCGTGACCGCGATCGTCGCGCTGCAATCAGGGTGCTCAAGCTTGGTCGGGTCAGCGCTAGCCATCGAGTTTCTACACCATTCCACAGAGAAATTCAATCATGGTCAACGCCCAAAGGGAACTTGTGGGTCACTAGCCGAGTCATGACACCTCAGCATCTGCCGCGATTGGGCTGGGCTTACCGGGCAAGTCCCGTTTGGCGTATGATAGACCGTACTGATTGCTGTCTATTGATGGGAAATCTGCAATGCTGACCCTAAAGATCGTTGTTTATCTCGTTGTCGCCTTTTTCGTGAGCCTGTTTATTTTCGGATTCTTAAGTGGCGACCCCTCCCGCAACCCAGGTCGCCAAGACATGGAATAATCAGATTCCAGCGAATGGCTAAGGGGTATGCTCGGTTAGCACTTAGCAATATCAGCCCCCCTTAGTTTTGACGCGCAGTTGGTTGGGGCGATCGCCTCACAATTGACTGTCTCCCAAAGCCCGCTGGTCGGGCTTTCGTTTTGATTGTGTGGCTGTTTATGCCCTACTTACCTCCTGTTGATCTGCCTCCGCCTCCTATTGTGCAGACGGTGTCACTGCCTGCCGCCGTCGCCGCCGAACCACCTCTGGAACCTGCCGTCAAAGCGGATGAGCGATCGTCCGCCAAGCCCCAGCCCCGCTTTAGCCATCCCGCTCCAGCGACAGCGCCGCCGGGGCGACGTCAAAACGTTTCCAACCCGACGGCCGGCGCTGTCAATGCCGCCGATGTCGAACCGTTAACCCCGGCTGAGGTTCAAGCCTCCTTTTTGCAAGGGGGGGGACTGACGCCCCCCCTTGCTCCTCAGGGGGCTTCGCTACATTCTGATCGATCGGCAACTGTCAGCCGTGAGGAGGATCGCGTTCAATCTTTCCCCACCTTGTCAGCCCCTTGGGTATCGCAGAGCGATGACGATGAGGCTGAAGCTGCCGACGAGACTGCTCCTCGCCAGGTCGATGAGGCAGACGGCGATGAGGAGGATGACGATGGCGATGAGGAGAACGCACCGGCGATCGTGTATCCTCGCGCGGCGACTCCAGGCCCCGACTGGTCCAATGGTGCCGTCTTGCCAGGGGGCGATTTGCTGCCGCCCTCATCGCCCACAAATCAACCACCGACACCCCTCAATTTGGTGGCCGACTATCAAGAGTTTGAACCCGCGACTCAGATCGTGACCGCTCGCGGCAACGTGGTTCTGCGGTTAACTAATGGCGTTTTGAGTGCCGAACGCCTCTGGGCGAACCTGGCCAATCGCTACGTGGTCGATGAAGGCAACGTGATTTTTACGCGGGGTGACCAAACCGTTGAGGCCGATCGCGGCGAATATAACCTGATTCAAGGGGAGGGCAGCCTATTTCAAGCGCGGGGCGTGTTGTTTTTGCCTCAAACCGGTCGAGATTTTGGCGATTTGGCTCCCACCGGAGCTGGGCCGCCTGTTGCCACGAGCCCCGGCGTATTAGACACCGATCCGATTGGCAACGTCAGAGGCACCGGCAGCATCACCTTTGGTACCGGGCTTGATCCTGACCCAGCAGCTGGGGCGGCAATCCCTAGCGTAGGAGGCTTTGTCCGGCGCATTCGCTTTGAGGCCGCCCAGCTCGACTTTGATGCTGCAGGCTGGTACGCCCAAGACATTCGACTGACGAATGCCCCGTTTTCGCCGCCAGAACTCGAGTTTCGGGGTGAGACCGCTCGCCTGACCCGGCTCACCGAGTTTCAAGATGAGCTGTTTGTCGATAACCCTCGCCTGGTGTTTGACCAAAGCTTCTCGCTGCCGCTGTTTCGCGAGACCATTTTGCTGAGCCGAGGCGGCCCCGACAGCGCAAATCCGTTCTTCGTCAACTTTGGCTATGACGGCGAAGAGCGCGATGGCCTCTTTGTCGAACGAACGTTTCAGCTGCCGAGCATCGGTCAGTGGGAGTTTTTTCTGACACCGCAGTTTTTAGTCCAACGATTTGCGGGGGAAGAAACCGACAGCTTTTTGAGCAACTTTGGCCTGGAAGCCGATGCCACCGGCGCGCTGAGCCCGACGACCTTAGTCGAGGCCAATGCCAGCTTCTCTGGCTTGGATCTTGACAATCTTGAAGAACGCCTGCGGGCCAGCGTACGCGTACAGCAGCTCTTAGGCGACCATAGCTTGAACTTTGAATACAGCTATCGCGATCGCCTCTTCAACGGTTCGTTAGGATTTCAGGACGTGCAGAGTAGCCTTGGCGTCGTACTGCTGTCGCCCAACATCCTGCTCGGTGACACGGGTATTGTGCTGAACTACCAGGCTTCGGCTCAATACATTACGGCTAACACCGATCGCCTCGAACTGCTAGACGACCTGACACCGCCGTTTCGCGCCAGCTTGGGCCGATTTCAAGGCAGTGTCGGACTCACCCGAGGATTTGTGCTCTGGCAGGGCACCCCCCTACCGGCCACCCGTGACGAGGGGTTGCGGTTTACCCCAAACCCTCGAACCCCTATTGTCGTCTTGACCGTGGGGGCGCGGGGCACCTATACCTACTACACCAGCGATGACACCCAAGAAAACCTCTCGGCTTTTGCCGGTATTAGCGGGGAACTGGGCCACTTTTCAAGAGACTTTTTAGATTCAACGGTGTTTAATTTGACCTACTCTCGAGCCTTTGTCGGGCAAGACTCGACCTCACCCTTTTTGTTCGATCGCAACGTCGATCAAAATACCCTCACTGGCGGCCTCATCCAGCAGATCTATGGCCCGTTTCGAGTCGGCTTTCAGGCCTCTTTCAACCTCGATACCGGTGAGCTGATCAACAACGATTACATCTTTGAATACAACCGTCGCACCTATGGTCTGTTTCTGCGGTTTAACCCCACGCAGCAGGTGGGCTTTTTGGGCTTCCGGCTCAACGAGTTTGACTGGTCGGGCCGGGCAGCGCGCTTTGGCGGCGCAGATATTGATCAGGTAGAAGGCGGCGTGGTGCGTTAAGGGCGTTGCGCGACAATCACCTCCTGGTTGCCGAGGGACACTGCTAAATCCTTCCCCAAAAGGGTTCGAGCCTGAAATGTTGTTTAATCGCAGCCTGCAAATCGCTCAGCGTTAACAAGTTTTTTTGCGATCGCGCTCCTATCAAACTGACCAACTGCCCGCCACCCCCCTACACTTTTTAAGTCAGCGCTCTTTTGCCATACGATTCTCTGCAATAAGACAACAAATCTGGCCCTCTGGCTCCCCGGCGTTTCCAGAATTGCCTGGGTAGTCCGATTACTAAGAAGTGGGTATTAGCTCCCTATGACCGTTGCTGCTTCCGTCAATCCGCTCCTGTCTTTAGATTACGTACCGGCTTTAGAGTCGATCGGTGATGACTATTATGATGTCGTCGCGGCGGCTGAGTTTCCCCAACATCTGCTGCGGTTTCGCAATGACGACCTGCTGCGACAGATTGGCCTCGATCCTGCCCAGGTGAGTGATGAGCACTTTGTCGAAGCCTTTGGCCAGTTCCAGGAGCGATCGCCCTTGCTAGCGCTGCGTTATCACGGCTATCAGTTTGGCGCCTACAACGCTTTTTTGGGCGATGGTCGCGGCTTTCTCTATGGTCAGGTGCGCGGGGGCGATGGCCAGCTATATGACTTTGGCACCAAGGGCTCTGGTACTACCCCCTATTCACGCGGTGGGGATGGTCGGCTTACCCTCAAAGGCGGCGTACGCGAAGTGCTCGCAGCGGAAGCTCTACACGCGCTGGGGGTGAAGACCTCTCGCACGCTAAGTCTGATCGAAACGGGCGAATCGCTCTGGCGGGGCGATGAACCGTCACCGGCGCGATCGTCCGTCATGGTGCGGTTTAGCCGCTCGCATATTCGGTTTGGCACCTTTGAGCGGCTCGACTATCTGGAGCGGCCCGACCTGATTCAGCGGCTGCTAGACCATGTCATCGAGACCTATTATCCCGAGTCGCGGCTGTTTACTGACCCAGTAGAACGGTATGGCCACTTCTACGCTGAACTAGTAGAGCGCGTGGCTCAGCTAGTCGCCCAGTGGATGTCAGTGGGCTTTTGTCACGCCGTGCTCAACACCGACAACATGTCGATCACGGGCGAAAGTTTTGACTACGGCCCCTATGCCTTTATCGACGCCTATGACCCGAGCTTTACGGCGGCCTATTTTGACTATGGGGGTCGCTATAGCTATCGCAACCAGCCAGCTGCCTGCGAATGGAATTTGCGCCTGCTGCAAAAGCCCCTGAAGCGCATCATGGATGCTGCGGCCCTAGAGGCAGGCTTAGCCACCTATATCGACCACTACGAACGCTACTACCGCCAGCGCCTGTTGGCCAAGCTAGGGTTTGAATCCTTGCCCGACGACTTGGGTCAGGATCTGGTCAAGCAAACGATTGAGCTGCTCAGCCAGGTGCAGGTGAGCTACCATGCCTTTTTCCTGGAGCTAGCTCGTCAGTTTTCGGTAGATTGGGCCGAGGGCGCAGAGCAGATCTTTGGCACCACCTTCCAGGCATCAGATGCGGGGGCACAAGGGCGACTCGATCAGTGGCGGCAGCTCTATCAGCGGGCGTTACAAGCTCAGTCGTCGTCCGCGCTAGCAGCTATGTCAGTGCGGCTGCGGCGCACCAATCCCGAGACGGTGCTGCTGCGACCCGAAATTGAAGCGATTTGGGAAGCGATTGTGGCCGAAAACGATTGGCAGCCGTTTAATCGACTAGTGCAGCGAGTGCAGGCTCCGTTTCTAACTTGAGTGCCTGCCGTCTTCGCATGAGCTGGATTGTGTATTGCCAATGAGATGCTGGGGAATCGGAGGCAAAATTTAGGGCTGTCGTTGGGCAAACAGGTATTGCAGTTCTTGCATCTG
>CALCPB010000470.1 GCA_937897665.1 uncultured Halomicronema sp.
CCAGAAAATAGCGGAGTGCGCACTCAGTTTCTCCATCGGATGGTGGCCTTTGCCGATCTCACAAAAACCTCGATTCAATTGCTATACTATCCGCCGTACCACAGTAAGTACAATCCTATTGAACGGTGTTGGGGCATTCTCGAACAACATTGGAATGGCACCCTGCTGATTGACGTTGACACCATGCTGGGTTGGGCTCAGACGATGACCTGGAAAGGTATTCATCCGATTGTTAACTTGAGCCAGACCGTTTATCAAAAAGGAATTTCTCTATCCAAACAGGCCATGAAGGACATTGAGCAACGGTTGGGACGAAACCCGCTGCTGCCCAAATGGGACATTCTTAATCGGTCAGCCTAGACGGTAAGGTCTTTCCCGGAAAACGCCTGACTCCGTTTTGACCTCGCTGTAGGTCGACAAAAATGCCTGCAATTCAGCTTCCACTGCTTGGGCAATGATTTGACGAGCGCCTTGACGCACCAATTCACTCAGCGCATCTCTAACGCTTTCCGGCTCAGCTTGTGATTTGAACTCGATTACTTTATCGTCAGTCATGGTGTATTCCCTATCTGGTTGATTTGTTGTTCCAGAAGGATACGCCTTTTTTTATCTCCTACTTCATACACCAGAAATAGTTATAACTCGGAAATAGCACAACGACTAATCTCATCAAACACTTGAAATTTGATTGATTAGTGATTTTACAACAGAGGAAGGATCTTCTTGCCGCCAAGCGATTGCAAGCTCCAGGGTAGGTGCAGTGTCACTAATCACAAGATGCTCTAGACCATTTGGTTCAAGGCATTCCATACCTGACGCAATAAAGTGACCACCCTGCCCTGCCATCAACAGAGCCATGCAACTTTGATCGTCAGCCTTCTGTAAAATTCGCGGTGAGAATCCTGCCACTGTGCAGCATCGCAAAATATCATCATACATCGCTGGATTTTCAGCACGAGGATGGAATATAAAAATCTCACTGGCGAAATCTGTCAGCTTTACCGCTGAGTGCTTAGCCATTGGATGACTGGCAGGAACTGCTAGCTTCATGGGTTCTCGATACACTGACTTGGTGGAAAGCAGTTCTGAATAGATAGGCATGTAGATAAAGCCAATATCGATTTCCGCGCTGCACAACTCATTCAATTGCATGTCGGTTGTGCGTTCTCGCAGATCTAACTCAAGTTCTAGAAAGTCTTCACGGCATTGATCAAGGAACTGCGGTAACACCGTATAAAGCGCTAAAGGAACGTAACCTACTCTCAAACGATTTGAGTCTTTTGATGTTGCATGACGAATGCGTCTTGCCGTTTCATCTGCATGCAGTAGCAATCCTCTCGCCTCTCTCAAAAGACTCTGACCTGCCTCAGTCAGCTCCACTCTGCGAGTAGTACGCTTGAACAAAGAAACGCCTAGTTCTCGTTCCAATTGACGAATGCGACGGGTCAACGGTGGCTGTGACATGTGCAGCTTCTCAGCTGTTTGCCGGAAATTTAACTCTTCAGCCAGCACGATAAAACAGCGAAGGTCTTTAATGTCCATTGAATTGATACTTTTTAGATATCAATATTTTAATCAAAGTGAAATCAATACTCTTGCGAGAATAGATTAGCTTTAGATTATAGTTTCTTATCAATCGTAGTTATGAGTTGGACAAAGCTGGCTCGTCGTACTTTCCTGATGATGTCAGGTGCCGCTTCAACCTTCATGCTCGCTTCGCAGAAAGGACTTAATTTCATCGTGTATGAGCTACAAGCTTAGAACCCATCCATTGAGCCGGACATTGATGAAAGTGAGCAAAGCCGGTTTGATGTGATTGTGATTGGAGGTAACTTTGCTGGACTGTCAGCAGCACTCCAAATCGCGCGTACCCGTCGCCAAGTGTTAGTGATTGACGCGGGCAAGCCTAGAAATCGCTTTGCAGAAGCTTCCCACGGTGTTCTGGGGCATGACGGGCGATCGCCCGAACAAATTGCTCAAATTGGCCGTGAGCAACTACTGGCATATCCGACGGCCCACTTTGTCGAAGGTAAAGCAATTCGTACAGAACGCCAGCAAGACGAGTCTTTCTTGGTAGAGCTAGAGTCGGGAATACGCTACCAGAGCCAACGAATTATCCTAGCGATAGGCGTTGTTGACCATTTGCCGGAAATTCCAGGTTTAGCGGAGCGGTGGGGCAAAACGGTTAATCAATGCCCATATTGTCACGGATATGAACTTGCTGGTGTTAGTTGGGGCGTACTCTACACAGGAGAAGCTTCTTTGCACCAAGTCAAGCTAATGTTGGACTGGAGCGATAACGTTATCCTTTTTTCAAACGGTTCTGATCATCTCAGCGCTGATATTCGAACCGATCTCGAATCGCACGGAATTACTATTGAAAGTACGCCCGTTGAATCTCTAGTCGGTGAAGGCGAAAGTCTTAGCGGCGTCAAACTCAAAGATCAGAGAACCATACCGATCAAAGCTCTGTTTGTTATTACTCAGTCTTCTATTGCAAGTCCACTGGTTTCACAGCTTGGATGTGAGTTGGAGGATGAGGCATTTGGTCCAATGATAAAGACTAGCAATTTGAAGGAAACAACTACGGCAGGAGTCTTTGCTGCTGGTGATGTTGCCCGTCCCTTTGCCAATGCGACTTTAGCTGCCGCTGATGGAGTATTAGCAGGTATATTTGCTCATCAATCTTTAGTTGTGAGCAGTAATCCCTATCATCGCTAGAAAAATCACCCTGTACGAGTTCTTTAGCTGTTTAAGCAGAAAATGATACAGCTCGCTCTAAATGTAAATTGATGCGGTAGAACGGTATTGTTCAGCGGACGCAGACTACCTCTGCAACTTAACGAGAAGGAGCGAGTAAGTTCCGCTGCAACACATTTTATGCGGCGATCACCCGTCTCTACAACAGCTTAAATCGACGAACGAAGAAACGATCTGGAACTTCGGCTTCTTGCCCTGGTCTCAGACGATGGCGGATCTGGGACTCAGTAACCCAAATTTCTTGCCCAACTAACGTCAGATTGACGGGTGACTTGAGATCAGAGGCTAATGTCTCAATTGGCGTTGGGGTCGTTCCAGTTGCCAAAATATTAATACGTAAAAGATTGCCATTACCGCTTGTAGCTGCGCCTTCGGTTAGAATCAACGAACCTTCAGGGGAAAACTGCATTCCTTCTGGATTCTCCAGCGATCTTTCCAAAGGAATCTCTTCTACCGTTGGAGATCCTTCAAGTTGAGACATCACTTTGAATAGACTACCGTTAGAGTAATTTCCAACAATTAAAACACCATCCGATCTCCGCGCAATTCCAGCCAGTCCAATTCGCTCGGCCCGAAACCGCTCATCAATCACCCAAGTCTGCAACTGGCTTGTTCCCGGAGCCAAGTAGTGAATCCGAGCCAGAGTGCTGTCGGTGACGTAAACACCACCGTCTGGATCAATGGCCAGATCATTGCCGAAACCACCCTCTGGCATAAAAATTACCTGTAGTACATTACCAGAACGAACATCGATGGCAAAGATACGCGGTGGACGATGAACGGTCTCCCCATTGGCGCTACGAGTTCCCAGGAAATCAGGCGAACTGCCCCAGAGAATACCGCGTGGTTCATCAAGTCGTAACGCGGTGGCGGCAAACACCTCATTATTACCAGGGAAAAATATTTCGGTCTTGTCGTCAGGTGTGATTCGCAAAATTTGCCCACTAGTAATTGAGCCAATATAGAGTGTGCCGTCGCTGCCATGAGAGATACCATTGGGATACTGAAAACTAGCAGGTAGTTCGATCGGCTCTAGTTCTCTTGCAGAGGCGTCAATAGATTGATTTGAGGACAGCACGATCGTACTCGCACAGCCCAAAACTAAAAGAAATTCTCGCCGTTTCATTTTATTGCTCCGTTTTAAGCGACGCGATGTCCGGGAATGGCATATCCACCATCTACAGAAATGGTTTGTCCAGTGATGTATGAGGCGGCATCAGAACAGAGCCATAGCACGGTTTCTGCCACTTCTTGAGAACTACCTAACCGTTTTATTGGAATGTGGTGAGTGAACGCTTGCACAACGGCATCATTTGGATCGTCGGGATTGCCAAAGCGACGAAACATCTCCGTATCAATGATGCCAGGATTGATATTATTGATGCGAATGTTGCGACTTGCGTACTCTAAGGCAGCAGGTCTGACCATGCCATCCAATCCCCCTTTACTGGCTGAATAGATCGTAGAACCGACTAACCCACCTTTTGCTAGCCAAGAAGATGTATTGACAATCGCGCCTCCGCTTTTCTGTTTGAGCATTTGTTCAATTTCATACTTCATGCAGAGCCAAACTGCCTTCAGGTTGATCGTGATTGTGTGTTCCCAGTCACTTTCTGTTAATTCAGTGATGGGGGCAAATTGACCTTCTGTTCCAGCATTGTTGAAGGCAAAATCCAGGCGACCATGATGGTCGGCTATTTTTTCGATCAGTGATTGAATCTCATCAGAATTTGCCACATCTGTTTTAATAAAATGAGCATTCCACCCCAAATCATGGATTTGAGAAATCACATCTTGGCTTTGATCTTCACGCCGCGCGGCAATGATCACTGTTGCACCCTGTTTGGCAAATGCGATCGCAGCCGCACGACCCATGCCAGAACTCCCCCCAGTGATGAGGGCTACTTTGTCTTGAAAATTCATTACCGAGTCTCCTAATCTAAATCTAAATTGAGATGAAAATTATTTGTGCAACTTGCTATTCTAGAGATTTCTCAAGATGATGTTTCCAGAAAATACAGCTGTGATCATTTTCACCAGTTGCTTCAAGTTGTTTGTAGTGTTCAAGTTTCAAGTCAATCACTTGCAAGTGATGAGTTAGTTCCTCTAAGTGTTGTTTGACCTGATTGCGATGCTCCTCAAGTAACATCCGTCGTTCACTAACTTCATTGGGATGCTGACGAACTAAATCTGCAAAGGCAATCACTTTTTTGATGGGCATTCCGGTTTCCCGCAAACGCACCAAAAATTCTAGCCAAGCAATATCTTCAGCGGAGTACCGTCGATGTCCATTAGCTGTTCGGAAAATCGGAGCTAAAAGCCCAACTTTCTCGTAATAACGTAAAGTATGAATACTTAGCCCTGTTGCCTTAGCTACTTGGCGGAGTGTGAATTCAGTCGTCATGCCAACACTATAAAAGCTAGAGTGCGCTCTAGGTCAATAGCCGGTTCGCATAAATTTCTAATGTGTGCTTGAAGTTTTGTGAGCGCCCCACCATCAATCTCAAGTTAACTAAAGCCTAGACCATTAACGGAAGAAATTTGGTTGCTATATTTCCACCAAGAACTTGCGCCATAACGTTTCTGGTCAGCGGTTGCCAATAACCTCCGCAAAGATACCACCCCCTTCTGCCAATCCGCTTCACCAGGGTTGTTAGGCTGCAACAAACTGAGGCATGAACGGTATGGCTGTGGTCCTAATAACCTGATTGACTGACAAAAGATACTGTCTCTAGTGTTGAAGTGACTGTCAGTTCTGGATTGTAGAAAATTGAAAAGGAAGTGGGAGTCCAGCACTCTAGAATTAGATAC
>CALCPB010000471.1 GCA_937897665.1 uncultured Halomicronema sp.
GGCAATATTCTGGTAAGCAATATCGACTATCTTGAAGTCAGGTGTGAGGCGCAAGGCGACTCCTTCGTGAGTCACCAGTGAGCGAATAATCTGCGCTTATTTTGACGGGACGCGGAAGGGATATTCTTTCATCAACTCCGAGAAGCGATCAGTGGTGGTTTTGAAGTTAAAGTCTCGGACTTTCGCTCCCAGCGCATCCCCTAGTACCATTTCCAGTGCCGGAATAATCGGTTGAATATCGGTATCGGGCGTGAGGAAGCCCAGCTTGACGAAATCCGTCGCTAAGTTGGAATAATCTTGATTGATCAGGTGCACCACCGCGTCCACAAGGGTTTCCTTCGTGTCTTGGCCGAGCTGATCCATCATGCCGAAATCAATGTAGGCCATGCGACCATCGGCCATCGCGAAGAGATTTCCAGGGTGCGGATCAGCGTGGAAGAAGCCATATTCCAACAGCTGCTGTAGGCCTGAGGTGACGCCCGCTTCAATCAGGTCGTTGGTGTCGAGCGAGGCGGCTTGAATTTTGTCAATATCCGTCAGCTTGAAGCCATGAATCCATTCCAGCGTCAAGACTTTATGGGTGCTGTAGCGCCAATAAATGCTCGGCACCTTGATGGTGGGGTCATCTTGAAAATTAGCCGCAAACAGCTCGGCATTACGGCCTTCATTCTGATAGTCAATTTCTTCGAACAGCTTGGTGCCAAACTCATCCACGATGAGAATCAGGTTGTGGCCTAAGTTCAGCGGTAGTAGCGGGCCTAACACCCGAGCTGCAAACCGCATGATGAAGAGATCGCAGGTGATGATCGGCAACAGATTCGGGCGTTGCACCTTGATCGCCACCTCGTCACCGTTATATAGCCGCCCCTGATAGACCTGCCCCAAACTGGCTGCAGCAACTGGCAGAGGAGAGATTTCGCTGAAAACTTCTTCGACCGTGTAGCCCAATTCTCGCTCGATGATGGCCATCGCCAAGTCAGTCGAAAACGGGGGCAGCTGATCTTGCAGCTTAGTCAGCTCTTCTAAAAAATCTTTACGCACGAGGTCGGGACGAGTGGATAGCGCTTGACCGACTTTGATGAATGTCGGTCCTAATCGCGTCAGCAATTGCCGCAGCTGAACTGCGCGTTTTTCTAAATTCTTATCTTCGTTGCCCAACCAACGATCGCTCTGCAAGCCTAAGACAAAACTACCCACCCACCAGAGCACTTGTATCGATCGCCAGAGTACTTTCCAGGGACGGCGGCTGTAAAACTTTGCTACGACAGCCGGATCATAGATTTTGGAGCGAAATAGCGAAGCCTGCATTACGAAACCCTTGCCTCTTATGGATAAAAACCCACCAAATCCGCTTGAGTGAAAGCGGAGAGCGCATCCAGGAAATTAGTAATTTCAGAATTTCACTGATATCGGCTGGTCGGCATCGTCCCGTTACATGACAGGGAATCAGGATGCGCATTTCAGCGCTCTTAACAATAGTATAGAAAAATACAGTTAATCTCTGTTGATCTTAAACATCTGTTAAGTAAGAGCCTTGGTGCTCATTCAATGGCCTAAGTCAAAGAATGAAATTGTATCCATGGCTTAAAATAAATCTTGTGCGCCTTTTTTTAGCGATGTTGGGGGGCGATCCAGTATGCTAGCGGCGTTACTCAGAGCGCTCTGCCGTGATTGAACTGGGGCTGCTGCAGTTGTCCTTGTCGCTGCTGTTTATGGTGGCCGCGATCGCCCTCGCTCGCTGGCAGCAGTTAGGGCTCGAACTCACACTACTCAATGCCACCGCCCGTACGGCCTTTCAGCTGCTGGCGGTGGGCTATCTGCTGGCCATCGTATTTGCCTGGCGCAACCCTTTCAGTATTTTGGCTGTATTGCTGGTGATGCTCGCGATCGCCACGGTGGTGGCCCGCAATCGCATTGGCAAGCGCTTGAGCAGACTGCTGCCGGTGTTGGCCGGCTCGCTATTGGCCAGCACTGCCCTGACCGTGATTTACACTACGGGTTTTATCATTCGCCCAGAGGTTTGGTATGAGCCGCGATATGTGATTCCGTTGACGGGGATTGTGCTGGGCAACGCGATGACGTCAGCTACCATCGCGGGCGATCGCTTGGTTAGCAATTTGAAACAAAATCAAATCGAAATCGAAACCCATTTGAGCTTAGGGGCTACCCCCGCGCAGGCGATCGCGGCGTATCGCACAGCCGCGATCAAGGCAGGGTTAATTCCCACCATCAACGCCATGATGGTGGTCGGCATTGTCAAGCTGCCAGGCATCATTACGGGGCAATTGTTGGGGGGCGTTGATCCGCTCAATGCTGCGCTGTATCAGATGCTGATTATGTTTATGCTGGCCTTCTCCGATCTATTGGCCGCAATTCTGGTGACGAGCGGCCTGCGTCGCCTATTTTTTAATGAAGCGGCGCAGTTGGTCGTGCCTCGCTGACTCGCACAAACGGCTCTGCGGCTCGCCTCTACACAGGTGATGAGTTTGACTGGAGTTTAGGTAAATGATGGGTTGGCCCGGCGACTTCTAATTTTGTTCTGAGTCAGGGTCATGATCGGTTTCTGTCAGCGCTGGAGAGTCCACCGCTGTAACGGGGAGGGGCGCTGGCTTGTTGTCCAGCACATCCACAACCCAGGCTTCCTCAATCCACGTTTTGCAAACGACGGCCAGTGGCAAGGCCAAAATCAACCCCACGGGGCCTAAAAAATTGGCGAAAAAGAGCTGCACGATGAGGGTCGCTGCCGGTAAAAGCGACACCCGGCGCTGCATCATCATGGGACTAAACCAGTAGCTCTCTAAATTTTGGATCATGACATAGAGCACCAGCACCGCGATCGCACTGCCAAACGACTGAGACAGCGCCACAATGATGGGAAAAATTGCGCTCAGCGCCGGGCCCAGGTTGGGAATAAAGTTAAATAAACCGGCCAGCATCGCATTCGCAAAGGGATAGGGCACCTGCAACAGCACCAGCCCGACAAAGCTCAGGGTGGCGACGAAGAGAGAATTGATCGACACCCCGCCCAGCCAGCACAACAGCGACCATTCGCATTTGGTCAAAATGGCATCGGCCCGACGACGATACCCAGAGGGAAACAAGCGCAGCAGCAAGTTGCGGTAAGCCTGGGGGTCGCTCAAAAACATAATTGTCAAAACAATGAGCAAGAGGAGCTGCAGCAGGGTGATGACTGACCCGGAAAAGAAACTGACAAAATTGCCAAAAAACTGGC
>CALCPB010000472.1 GCA_937897665.1 uncultured Halomicronema sp.
CTGGCAACACCTGATAACCAAAGCCATCGGGGCCGCGATGGTACTGAATCGCCGCCATGCCAACTAAAATCTCTGGCTCGACGTGTCGGTTAGGGGCAGCATAAAAGACGCCGCCAATTCCACACATGCTGCTCTCGCTCCCAGACTGATTGCGCTTAGGGCTGCATCCTAGTACGGTGACTGCGCTCTGGTCGGCACTTCTTTAATAAATCTGCAGCAAGATAGACGTTATGTCATCACGCCCTGACTCGGGGATGACTTGGGAGCCCTGAGCCCAGCTGAGAGATCACGTCGCCTCAAGCAGGCTCAAGCTTGTTCAGTCAGACATCTGACCTGACTTGCGACGGCCATCCTATGACTCCGCAATGTCAGCTTCGCCCCTAACTCGGATAAAGGTAGAAAGGTTTGCTTTGGCACAGCGATCGCAGGGGCAATACCATCGGGCTCCCCAGTCCGGTTCGTAACAAAAGCGTAAGATTGGCAACAGATCTTTTCGCCCCTGCCTTTGATCATGAACTGACAGGTCAATGCACTTGAGAGGGTGGCTGCCGTGACATTTTCGATTGTGGCTTGGGATGCCAAGACTGGCATGACGGGGGTAGCCGTTGCGACGAAACACCTGGCTGTAGGAGCGTTGGTGCCCCATGCAAAAGCCGGGGTGGGCGCGATCGCCACCCAAGCCGAAACGAATACCCTTTTGGGCATCTGGGGCTTAAGACTGTTAGAAAGCCGCAAAGCGGCTCAGGCTGAAGCCCCAGACATTCCCGTCGGCGACGTCCTTGATCTGCTGCTGCAAAACGATGCTGCCCGCGACCAGCGCCAGCTGCACCTAGTCGATCATCTGGGGCATACCACCGCCTGGACGGGGCGAGACTGTGTTGACTGGGCCGGACACCTGACGTTCAGACATTTTTCAGTGGCGGGCAATATGCTGACCGGTGCGCCGGTGCTGCACGCCATGGCCGACACCTTTCGCCAGGGACACTCGCTGAGCTTGAGTGATCGCTTGCTCAGTGCCCTAGAAGCAGGGGAAGCCGCCGGAGGTGACAAGCGCGGACGGCAGTCAGCCGCACTGTATGTGGTGCAAAATGATGTCTATCCTTATCTCGATCTGCGTGTTGATAACCACGCCAATCCGATCGCTGAGCTGCGCACCCTATTTGACGAAGCGCACAAAGATTACTACCAATCCTTTCGCCAAACCATGCCGACCCATCAGCAGTTCCCTGTCAAGGTCGAGCCCATCTGGCTGCGCCAGGCAGTATAAGTGCTGCGGCGACGACTAAATTCCCTCGTCTGCTCATCGCCGGCAAGCAAATCTAGCCTGACCGTTGAGGTTTAGCGTAAGGTGGGCGTGCTGACCTTTCCCACAGACGCTCGGCGTCAGTTTTTGTTGTGACCTCAAAGCAGTTTCGCGTTGGCACTTTTAACCTCAACAATCTAGCGCTACCAGGCTTTGAGTTTTACGGTGATCAGTATTCAGCCGCTGAGTACGAGCAAAAACTCACCTGGTCAGCCCGGCAACTCGATCGCATGAAAAGCGACATCGTCGGATTTCAAGAGGTGTTTCAGCGCGAGGCCCTGCAGGCTTTATTGGCGAAGACTGAAACGGCTCAGGGGCACACGATCACGATGGCGAAGGGTGCTGGCGGCGGGCCGGGGCTGGCCTTAGCAACCCGGTTTCCGGTGGTGAGTCAT
>CALCPB010000473.1 GCA_937897665.1 uncultured Halomicronema sp.
CCCGTCCTGCGGACACCCCTCCCAGGAGGGGATTTGGCCCTCAAACTACCCGCAGTTCCCTTGTCAGTCTTATCTCGAACTCAGGTTATCTATGGGCCTGACTTATGAATCAGCCGTAGCCGACGACTGCGAGGCAAATACCGCTATGCAGTCAACATTCAGAAGCTGCCCCGAAAATTATCTAGATTTCGGGGCATTGCTACGCGGCTGAGACACGACAGTTGGCATCGTTGGCCGTAGAGCTATTGTCGGCAGGGGAGCAGCGTTCAGTCCTGGTCATCACCACAAAGCTGGAATCGGCTCTTGTGGCGGGGTTTCGGGAATTACCTCGGGTGCCGGTGCTGGTTCAGGTTCTACGGGTGGGGTCGTGGCGGGAGCAGCAGGGGGCTCAGGAGACTCAATATTGGCGGGCGCGATCGCGGCACCATTTGCCTGAATGGCGGCTAGACGTTCCAACCCGAGTGGCGAAGTCTGCCGAAGCACATTGGCTCCGGCGCTTTCGAGCCCCGTGGTGTCAACAGTGACCACGGGGTCGGCGTCAGAATTCGCCGTCGATGATGAAGTATCCGATGGATTGATAACGCTATAAAGGCCCACAAAGCCCAGCAAAGCTAGCAGCGCAACCAAATATCGATTCATCAAAAGATTCCTCCAGAACGCGCATGATCCCGACTCTTTAAAGGGAAGGGGTAATGGCTCACCCAATCATAGTGCGCATCGCTGAAATGATCACGGCTGCTCGGGCGACCACACGGGTTCCGTGCCCTGTCCCCAAAATTCATCATATTTAGTCACGCGAATATCGCCCACCACCTGGGTTTGACAGGCCAACCGCAAATCTCGCTCGGCCTGATGGGGCGGCAAAGCGCGGCGGGCACGATCGCGCCAGTTGGGTGCAGAGACCGAGCCGGTAATGTGCACCGAGCAGGTGCCGCAAGTGCCGATACCGCGGCAGTTGATCACCTTGGCCGACCCGTTGTAGAGATCAATCCCTTGCTGCAATAGCACCTGGCGGAGATTGGCGCCCGGCTCACAGCTAAACGTTTTGCCCTGAGCGGTGACTGTCGGCATTTCCCCTCTCTTGATCCCAAAGTGCATCCTGCCCTTAAGGATAATACCGATAGCTGGGGAAGGGACTTTGAGAGTTAGATCAGGGCATAAGAGCGAGCCGCAAAAGTGGCCGATTCCGTGATCGCCCACCTCTCAACCCCCTCAAAAATCTTGAACTAGCGGCTGGAAGCTGTCTGCTGATTCATGAACATTGCTCACAGATGCCGTAAACGGTGAACTGACAATCTAACAGCGAAAATCCCTGTCGCAGTGCTTCGTCCTGCCCTAGCGAAACAATCGCCGCGTCTTCAAATTCTTGTACTGAGCCACAGTGGCTACAAATAAGGTGATGGTGAGCCACCGTCATAGGGTTGCTCAACTCATAAAATTTACGCTCTTCTGACAGCGCCAACTCTCGCAACAAGCCCAAATCAACTAATAGATGTAACGTGCGATAAATCGTTGAGACGCCGATTTTTTCGCCTTGATCTAATAGTTTTTGATGAATATCTTCCGCACTGAGGTGGTCGCCTTCGGCAGCAGCATTAAGAACCTCAAGAATTTTATGACGCTGCTGAGTAATCCGAAAACCTTCTTGATTGAGCAGCGTTTTGAGCACTTCAGGGTGGTGACTGCCGAAGACAAAATGAGGGGACGACATGGTAGCAAGGCTCATAATCACTCCAAAGACTTATTGAAAAACGTTTTCAGTTCGCTTTAAAAACTTGTTGACAATGGTTTTCGCTATGGTGTTCTCAATTTTTGAGAACCTGGATTTTTCTCGACTCAATCAATTTTCGCCTTTTTGAAAATCCAAAAAAAGAACGGTAGACTCTATAGGCATCTGAAGCAGCTAGAGTACGCTCACATTCAGGTTTCACTGCCAGTTATTCAAGAGGGGAAACATGCCGATCACTGAAACGCTCCTGCAAAGCTATGGAGAAGTCGCTGATAATACCGTTCTGCTAGAGAAGTCGGTAACTGAGCCCATTGTCGAAGGCTTGGGGATTGCCTACGCCAGCTTTATGGGACTTTATTTGCAGTACCAGAAACAGCATTTTGTGGTGGAAGGGTCTGAGTATCATATGCTCCATGATTATTTTGCTGAGAGCTATGAAGCAGTGCAGGAGCACGCCCATGAGATCGGTGAGCGCTTGCACGGTTTAGGCGGTGTCCCCGCGCTTTCCTTTGGCAAGTTGTCAGAGCTGTGCTGCTTTACGCCCGAAGGCGATGACGTTTACCGCTGTCGGATCATGATTGATCATGACCTCAAGGCTGAGCAGTCGGTGATGGAAATGCTGCGGCGCTTAGCCAGTCAGGCTGAAAGCTTGGGCGATCGCGCGACCCGTTATCTGCTGGAGCAAATTTTGCTCAAGACCGAAGAACGTGCCTATCACCTTGATCATTTCTTGACTCCTGACAGCCTCAAACTGGGCTGGTAACATTCGTTGTTAAGACGACATCAATTCCTGCATTTTCTCCTTTAAGGAGGGTGCAGGGATTGATGTGAATCAATTAGCTGAATTGAATTTTTCATGGGTTTCTTGTCTGCAATAGACTGGCCTGATCATCTCAAATCGATCATGCTAAATGAGCTTCGACCAACGGCTAATGGATGAGCGCTTCTAGGTCGAGTCTTACTAACGTTTTGAGTGTTTAGCGATCAGCGGCAACGCATTAGTGGCAGTCACTCCGCTGATGACTTTTTTAGAGGTCGAGAGTTGCAGATTAGGTCCCTGCTTGCAAGCGCTCATGCACCCCACCCCTTTAACCGATACGTGGCTCAAGTTGGGGTCGGCAGCGACTTCTGCCTGCAGGGTTTGCAAAATCTGACGTCCACCACGCTTAAAGCACTTGCCTTTGCTGCACACTTTCACGCAGAGCTGAGGCCGCGAAGCTACTGGCTCCGGTGAGGTCGGCGGCGGCAGCTCTTGCCAGAGATTTCTAAGGGCGATCGCCTCTGCTTCGGCCAGCGGCAAGATATTGATACCGCGCCACTTATCCTCATCTCGGTAGGCCCACACTTGCACAAAGGCATGGGGAGCCAACTCACGCACCACGACTGGGCGTAAATATTTTGGCAGCTTGATGGCATATTCTTGCACCGGGGTGCGGAGGGTGATGCCTTTGAGCTTGCCTTTTTTCGATCGCAGCACATCGACAAACTGCCCTTTGAGCACAGTGCCTTCCGGGCGCTGCAACTCGGCTTGGGTGACCCAATCAATTCCAGACGTCGATTCAATCATGAAACGGCTTGCCTCCAACAGGTTTCTAAGCTTGCGATCGCGGCGCTACGAGACAGGGTCAAACGCCGAATGACGCTCCAGACCTGCAGGGCCGTAGCTGGGCTGTTAATAGTGACAGTGAGGGGTTGACCCGCCGCACAGTGGCAGGGCACAGATAGCTCTTGTAGGCGATGAAACACGTTCCACCGGTCGATCGGGTCAAGGTGGTGCAGAATTGTGACGTCTGAGTCAAGCGTTTGCATGTCAGCTTTAATGAGTAAAGAATGTGGCAGATCAGGGGAAATCATCGATCGCAGGTGAGAATACTTCTGATCAAGCTGCACCCTCAGCTGCCGTGCTAAAACGGCTCAAATCAGCTACCTGAAAGCCCGAAACGGTTGTAATCCAAGACTTTCAGGGCTGCAGGCGATAATCGCAATGACAGTCAGCTTGCACTTAATGACTTTCATTAACAATAAAGTACCCAATCGCGAATTTTATTGCAACCAGTTTTCAATAAAAAGCGGGGTAATCAGAAATTTAGAGGCAACTTAAAGGGTGTTGTTTTACTGCGATCATTGCCAGGAAAGGATTTCGCCTGTTTTTGTCGATAGCAAAGAAATGTTAGCCACCGATGAAAAAGATCATAGACTTATTTCTATGAATATTCTTGGATGGACTGTGGAGTTTGGGTTTGGGGCGATCAGCTGCCGCGCTGCTGGCGCTAGTTTGTCGGGGTTGCACCGGGTTTGCCAGGTTGGTGTGGCGTTCGTCTGTAGTGAAGAGGGTG
>CALCPB010000474.1 GCA_937897665.1 uncultured Halomicronema sp.
CAAGAACTTGCCTTTGTCGCTTCTATCGCCACTCTAGTAGACCGTAAGGATTATCCCCGCGCCACCAGCATGGGAGTTTTTGCAGAGTTAGCCGCTTTCGGTCTTGGCCCTGCCCTTGCTGGCGTTCTCTATCTGACCATCGGCTTGGGGGGAATCATGGCGATCGATCTGGTGACCTTTCTAATTGCCATTAGCATCGTTATATCTGTTCGCATTCCGCAGCCAACGCAATCCCAAACCGACTCTACCCAACCGTTGAACGCCCTAGAAGAATTGAGCTTTGGCTGGCGTTACTTAACCAGACGCCCTGGTCTAATGATTCTGTTAGTTTGGACCGCTTTATTTTGGTTAGCCCACGATCTCGGTCAATCTGTCTATTCGGCAATGGTTTTGGCCCGCAGCAATAGCGACCCTAGGATTTTAGGCAGCTTGTGGGCGGCAGCGGGCATTGCGGGGGTGTTGAGTGCTGCTGTAATGGGTAAGTGCGGTGGCGTCAAACGTCTAGTCAACGGCATCCGCCTGGGCATGCTGGGGGTGGGTTTGAGTAAAATTGTCTTTGGCTTAGGTCGGATCCCATTAGTTTGGCAACCCGCAGAATTTGACTGTTGTTTAAACCTGCCCATACTCGGCAGATCTACCGATACAATTTGGCTCAATCGAGTCAGCCCCGAACTCCAGGGAAGGGTGTTTGCCACGAGTTCGATGGTGACGAAGATTATTTCATCCTTAGGCTACTTAGCGTCAGGGCCTCTAGCCGATCGCGTTTTTGAACCCGCCATGAGGGCGGGTGGATTGCTTGCACCGATATTTGGCGGAATATTCGGCACAGAACCAGGGTCGGGAATTGCATTGTTGTTTGTAATTTGTGCGATCGCGATGTCTTCTATGGGTGTGGTGGGTTATCGATTACCGCAACTTCATAGACTGAAGAGACTTAGATTGCGGATGCAAAATCGCGGTGTAAACGGACACTGACATCTAGAGCAACGACGTCAAGCAGACGGCTGCGGATTTCCTCAGCTGTGCATCACTGGTATCGCAAAGCGAGGGCGGCTTGACTCATCGCTAGGTTTAGTTGAGAATTACTTTCAATTATTAGCTCATGACCAATCCCAAGCAGTGTTGGGATGAGTTCGCCTGACTCACTTGCCGCAAAATCATGCCCCTCGATCACACCCGCACCATTGTTCAAGCTGAGTATGACGATATTTGGGATGCCGCCTGGGATCAGGGCGAAATTTTCTGGCAGAAGCATGGCATCGAGTCTCGGCGGGCGATTCCGTCAAAGTTGGGCAAAGGCGAGGTGAGGAAGATTGAGCTGCGATCAGGGTTCAGAATAGTGATTGAGACGAGCCTATTTTGGCGATCGCTCTATCTCGACTACGGCTTCGATTCTACAGACCAGCTATTTTCCAATTTTTATCTGGCGGGTCGTCACCGCATCATCAATCCGGGCATTGAGCGCGAAGCTGATCGCGAAGAATCGGCTGGGGAAAACTGTCTGTGCTATCTAGCAGGGGCGAGATGTCTGGAGTATCGCCCCGCTGAACAAGTGCTTCAGCACGTTTCAGTTAAGGTCAATTTTGAGCAACTCCGCTCGTTTGGGCTGGCGGAGGAAAGTCCATCGTCTTTAGTGAGCGCTCTGGTGAAGGGCCAGTCGGCCAGCCAATTTCATCAGTCCTTTTATTCAACAGCGGCCATGCCAACGACGCTGCAGCAGATTTTAGACTGTCCCTATGATGGCCCGACTAAGCGCATGTATCTAGAAGCTAAGGCCCTAGAACTGCTGGCAGCTCAGTTTCATCAACTGACGGAGCGTCCTGGCACTGAGCGGGTGCGTCCCGAGGATCGGGAACGACTGCACCAGGCGAAAGATATTCTACGACGCCAGTTTGAGCAACCACCCTCGCTACAAGTTTTGGCCAGACAGGTGGGGCTAAATGACTACAAGCTCAAGCAGGGCTTTCGCCAGCTCTTTGACACCACGGTGTTTGGCTATGTGCAAACCTGTCGGATGGAACAGGCGCAGCGGCTGCTACAGGAGCGTGAGTTGAGTATTGCTCACATTGCAGATCGAGTGGGCCATGCCAGCCCCAGTCAGTTTTGCCACACCTTTAAACGCCATGTGGGGCTGACGCCCAGTGAGTATCGTCGTCAATTTGGCAGTTGAGTTGGATTGGGCTGAGTTCGACTTCGCTCACCCAGCGCTGCAGTCGTTGTTCCCTGAGCGAAGTCGTTGCCGTTCCCCGAGCGAAGTCACCCGTTCCCCGAGCGGAGTCATACCAATTCTCTGAAACTGGACTACAGATCTTCCTTTCGGCTCCGCTCAAGGAACGTCGGCTGAGCGAAGTCGAAGCCGACTTGTATGTGTAGCTGTAATTTGTCGAACTGGTATCACCCGTTCCCCGAGCGGAGTCGAGGGGAACGACACGAAAGAACTGCCGAAATAAGGTGGAATGGGAACTTTGGCGAGACCTTCACTCTCTGGTGGAAGGACCGCAGAGCATTAGCCCCATCACTGCAAAAGATCCCGATTCAACAAAAAATACTCCGTTTGCAACAACACTCAGCTTGGCAAACTGCCTATCCTCAACTCTATTGAGAAATTTTCTTGATTAGTCTGAGGTGTGTAGATATGCGTCGGTCAGAGTTCCAGAAAAATTGTCAGGCAGATTTGATCATGGGGTTGAGATCGCCCCGTCTGCTAGCGGCTGTAGTCGTTGCCCTGGTCGGGCTGCCCTTGCAAGCACAGGCGAGTGAAATGATTACGGAGTCCGAGGGTGAGCCCAGGGATGAGGCGATCGCGAGCCATCCCTTGTTGACTCCCATGGACCAGGCATCCGTGCCAACCGACGAGGACCTGGAGAATGAACCCGCCGCTGAGGCCGCACTCCTGATCGATGTGTCTGCCCATCCCACCATTCAACCATCAACTTCTCAGGCGGCGACCACTGTCGATGAATGGGTCGCGCAGATTGAAGCCTCGCTGGTGCAGATTATCGATGTGCGAGTGGAGGAGACTGAAGCGGGTTTGCAAGTTGTGTTGGAAACCGCTGAGGGTGAGCTAGCGGCCCCTGCGACCCAGACAGTGGGCAATGCGCTGATTGCTGACATTCCTAATGCGGTGCTGACTTTGCCGGAGGGTGACTCGTTTGAACAGTTTTCACCAGCTGAAGGCATTGCCCTGGTGAGTGTGACCAATGAGCCAGGAGACCAGGTGCGGGTCGCCATTACCGGCACCGATGCGCCACCAGTTGCTGAGATTAACGCCACAGGGCTAGCGGTGACTTTGGGCGAGGAGATCGTCAGTGCCGAGGAGGACGCGATTCAGGTGGTGGTGACGGGGGAAGAGGATGAAGGCTACAACTCGTCGAACGCGACGACGGCAACCCGCACCGATACCCCCCTACGCGACATTCCCCAATCAATTCAAGTCATTCCGCAACAGGTGCTTGAAGACCAGAGGATAGAACGCTTGGGAGATGCCTTACAAAATGTCAGCGGTGTCATCCAAGCAGGAAACTACAACGGTACACCAGCAGGAGGATTTATAATTCGGGGCTTTAATCAATCAGGGAACTTTAGAAACG
>CALCPB010000475.1 GCA_937897665.1 uncultured Halomicronema sp.
ATGCTGACGTGGGCGATCGCTTCACGGGTGGTAGCGGTCGCGATGAGTTTCGCCTTGGCAACGGTCGCCTGCCGGATGGCCCCAAGATTAACATTTTCCCGCCGCTACCTGATTTCACGATTACTGATTTTGATGTCGAGCAGGATAGGCTCAATCTCAATTTCTGGCTTAATTTTGCTGACCTAGACATCATTGACACTGACAATGGCGCATTGATCAGCGTGGCCGCTCGACCGGGACTGGTTTTGTTAGAGGGGGTAGCAGCGGCTGATCTCACAGAAGCGCACTTCCGGTTTGCTGACCCTGAGTTAGCTGAAGATTTGCAAGCGCGCTTAGGGCAATCCCTTGAGGATGCCACCAGTCCCGGGGCGATCGCGGCCGTCACCACTGCTGACGGCTATCTGTGGACGGGGGCAACGGGCCTCGCGGATGCGGCAAACGACATGCCCCTAACGGCGAGCGATCGCTTCCCGATGGCGAGTGTCACCAAACCTTTCACCGCTGTGGTCATGATGCAGCTAGCCGAAGCAGGCTGGCTTTCTCTAGAAGACACCCTGGCGCAATGGCTGCCCGATACAGCGTCTGGTCAAATCCCCAATAGCGAAGAGATCACGATTCGTCAGCTCCTCAGCCATACCAGTGGCATCAACAGCTACCTCATGAGCGACGAATATGTTCAGGAATTGACCAACGATCCGACGCTGATTTTTGCCGATTGGACACCGGCGAAGCTGCTCGCTCGTTACTCATATGACCGGGCCGCCAGTTTTGCTCCTGGCACTGACGTGGAATACAACAGCGCCAACTATCTGCTGCTGGGGCTCGTGATTGCCGCCGCCACCGACTCAACCTTAGAAAGTCAGTTTTACAGTCGCATTATTGAGCCCCTGGGCCTGGAAAACACGTTTATGCCAGGGGGTGAAGTGCCCGCTGACTACCAACCGGGCTACATCGATGTGGATGGCGATGGCAGGTTTGACCTGAACGCTGGGGAGGCTGACCTGAAGCGGTTTGGCGGTGCCGGGGCGTTAATCTCCAACGTTGAAGATCTGACCCAGTTTGCTCAGGCGCTGTTTGGTGGCGAGTTAGTCAGTCCTGATATCCTGGAAGAGATGATTACTGGGGGAGTGCCAGAAGTCGGGTTGGGTCTGGGCTTTGCTTATCAAGACGAGCCAGAAACTGGGCGCTTCTTCTTTGCCAATGGCGATAGCTATGGTTGGACGGTGCGACTACGCTATGACGCAGACACCGCAGCAACGACAGTGCTTTTCCGCAATGGTGTCGATCTCACGGCCGCTGTTGACTATGCCGACCTCACCCTAGATGCGCTGCGCGCTGCTCTTGATACATCAGCAGCCTGATTTGAGTTCGCTTTGCCCACGTCAGTCTCATTCACCAGAGGCGGTATGCCAAATGATCTTGCACCTGCCGAATCTGCGTCTCAGGTTCATCCCTTGCTGCGGGTTTTGAGCGTCGAAGACGACCCCGTAATGCAGTTAGGGCTAGAGCAATTTTTAGATGATTGTGAAAGTCTGGAAGTCATTGGCCGCGCTGAAGATGGTTACGCCGCCATTACGTTGGCACTGGATTTAGAGCCTGATTTAGTGGTGATGGATATTGGCCTGCCGCAACTGGATGGCATCGCTGCGACCCAGCAAATCAAGCAAAAAAGTCCTGACATGCGGGTCGTGGTCTTGACATCCCATATGGATGATGTGGAAATCGTTGCGGCCTTAGCGAGTGGGGCCGATGCTTACTGTATTAAAGGCGCTAGCCTAGAGCAGCTAGCGGTGGCCGTGAGCTGTGCCCGTACGGGGGCGGCCTATCTCGATCCGCAAATTGCCCGTCGAGTCTTTAATCATTTGCAGTGTACTCACCCGTCTGCGCCGGTGGTGCCCCTTTCGCCGCGAGAACTGGATGTTCTCAAGCTGATTGTGGAGGGCAAAAGCAACCCCGAAATTGCCTCAGAACTCTTTCTCAGTATCAGCACTGTGAAAACTCACCTGCGCGGCATTATGAACAAGCTCTCGGTGGATGATCGCGTTCAAGCAGCAGTCGCGGCACTGCGCAATGGACTGGTTTAATCGTCGAAATCTAAGGCCAATGACATATGAAGGATGTTAGAAGAGGTGCTGGAGGTTATCGGTGAAGGAGGTAAAAAAGTCGATTGATCAGGGCGTTTGGGCACGGAAATAGTGCAATCTGGTGCTGATT
>CALCPB010000476.1 GCA_937897665.1 uncultured Halomicronema sp.
CAGTATTTCTAGACGCGATCGCCTAACTGCGAAATGAGACTGTCATCTCTTAAGCGGCGGCGTTCTTAACTCTTGATCAGGCGCTATCTTCGAGCCGCTACGCCCCACCCCCGTTATCCCTGATGGGGGTCTCTAATTAGCAACTTCGGCCATTTCGATAATCTGACCGTCGTAGTCCTTAACTAAAAAGTTGAGGGGCGTATCGCGGCGAATCTTGCAGCGCACGCCTCGGGTTTGAACACGCATCAAAATTTGTTCTAGGCAATCGTGATCAAAACAGACGTGTCGATGGCGATCACGATGGCCCCGGCTGGCCCCGCTGATCACATGCAGCTGCGTATTTTTTTTGAGTTGGTACCAAAGACCATCAGGCGAGTTGTAAGGCTGTGACGAGGTCGCCATGCTGCTCGAAAACACGGGGTCAATCGCAGCGGTGCCTAGGGTTTGTTCGTAATTGTAGTAGTAGTGCAGCGGCACATCGGCTGTTTGCATCTGCAGCATGCCTTCATAAAAGCGACGAGCCGTTTCTAAGTCAGACACCATGACGGTATAGACTTTGGGCGCACTGCTCAAAAACATCCACATGGCTCCGGCATACCCCACGAGCAGCATCACCATAATGCCTTGGGTCGAGAGGATATCCACCGGTAGCCCCAGTCCTAACAGCATGGGCGGCATACAATTCCAAAACACGCTAACCATACTCACTTCTTTGAAACTAGCGATCGCGATTACGAGGGCGGCTTGAGTAACCCGACGTCTTTTGCGGTTAGTCTAGACTGCCCTATCTTGATTTACCTAGTCTATCAAGGGCAACCCAGAAAGACGAAAGAACCCGCCGGTGCAGCCCGAATCCGCCCAAAGCGCTCCCCGGTTTCCGGCTCTGCTCGATGCCAAACCAGGGATTTTAGCCGGAACTGGAGGGGCAGTCGACTCTACCGGATGAAGCTTTTGTAAAAAAAATTAGTGGTCTCTCTAAAAACTATGGTTATAGTAAGAGGAATTTGTCGGCAGCTGTTATTGTCAGTCACTCCCGAATTGTGCAAATTCCTAGTTTTCCTGAATGTAATCATGTCATCATCCAACAGCTTGGGCACCTGAGCGATCGCGACTTGCTGCAACGTTTCCAAGCTGAGCCGGAGGCCGGGCGATATTTTACGGCCATTTTCTGTCGCTACAGTCCTGTCGTTTTTAGCCTTATCACTCATTCAGCCCGATCGCCGGTGCAAGCTGAGTATTTGTTTGCCTTGACCTGGCGGCACATCCTCAACGAACTTGGCGGTCTCGAACTACCGGCCACTCAAGCAGCCGCCAGCGAGACTGATCAGGGGCGATCTCTCTCGTTACAAAGCTGGCTGATCAACGTGACGGCCCTTTGTATCAACCAGGCCGCCCTGCCCGATGTCGAAGACATTCATTACTCACTGTCACAGGCTTCGCCGCCGCTCTGGTGCTATGTTGAGCGCTCGTTGGATCGCCTCAATCCGTTAGAGCGGTTAATCTTGGTCATGGCTCAAACCTTCCGCTGGAGCGATACCCGCATCGCCGCCTATCTGAAAGCCGAGGGCGAGCAGATGCCCCCCACCGAAGTTTCTGTCCGGCTCCGACAGGCGGCGCAAAATCTCGAAGCGGCGCTCCCAGAAGATATTCGCGCCCTTTATTTAGATCCGACGGCCGCTGACTCCCCCCTCTCAGGATTGGTGGCTTCAGTGCCTGTGCCCGAAAAACCGGTCGGCTAGCACAACTCGTTCAGTGGGGGCATGACTCACAAAGGCATCCTGCTCGCTGGGGTTGGGTTGGGCCAAACCCGGACAGGAATAAGCCGTCTGGGTTGATCCTTGCTGAACCGCTTCCTTAAAGCTAAGGGCATGAGTCTTCGCGCGTCCAAAATTATGGGAGACCGTGGCTTGAGCAAGGGCCTGCTGGCGCGTGGGGAGCCCTCGACGCTGGGGCGCGATCGCGACGGCAAAAACTACCCGATAGAGAGTGAAGAAATTGGACTCAATCAGCCAGGTTCTCGTGGTTTGATGGGGTAAGCTCACGCCATACAG
>CALCPB010000477.1 GCA_937897665.1 uncultured Halomicronema sp.
TGCATGTACAGGAGTATGTCCTTAAAACCGATTTATTTTTACATGCTCAGAACTTTTCCTTAGAAACCACCTGCGCGTGTTTAACCTTTTGTCTTTCAGGGAGCTTTAGGAGCACCTTTCCGGGTGTTTCGTCTGAAATCACCATGAAATCCCGAGGTGCGGCTTTTTATACGAACCCCGATGCTGTAGGGACGCTTGAATTTAAGGCCGGCGAACGGGTTCACTTTGTTGAGATTACAATTAAGCCTACGCTGATGCTGCGTTTAATGGGGCTAGAGTTGGCTGAATTACCACAAAACTAGCAGAAAGCGATTCAATTTAAAGGATCGGAACCCGAAATTCGTAATGTCTACTTAGAAGGCAAGATCTTAGAGCTTATAGCCCTCTATTTTAGTCAGTTTTCTCAGTCTTCTCATCCACCTGGTTTGCTGACATCTGCTTTATTAGATGATTCTGAATATCAGGCAATTGAACAACTCTATGAAGCTCGCGAGATTTTGAGACAGAACCTCATGACGCCGCCAACACTTGAGGAGCTATCTAAACGAGTAAGGCTCAGTGAACGCCAGCTGCAAAAAGGATTTCAAGAACTGTTTGGCACGACGGTATTTGCAGTTCTACATCACGATCGCATGGAATATGCTCGCCAGCTTTTAGAAACCGGCCAGATCAGCGTTGGCGCGATCGCCGATATGGTGGGTATTTCTCATCGGGGCTACTTTGCCCCGGCCTTTAAGCGCAAGTTTGGTCGGACGCCGGAAACAAATCCGTCAATATGCGAGCGCATGCCTTCCAGTTTCTCGATGCCCTCTAAACGCATCCATGTCGGATAAATTTTGACGTAGATCAGCCAGTCGATGATGACTAAATCGACGACGTTAATAAAGAGGGTCACGCCCCAAGCCACCAGGAATCGTTGAAAAAAGCTCACCTCGTCTACCGCCGCCAGATACCATGCGGGGGCAATCGCACCACCCAGCATCACTGCCGCTATGGCAACCGTCACCGGAATCGCAATTTTTAGCGGCGGTTTGAGCCTGCCTTCGGTTATGTCTGCCAACCAGACCTGTGGCGTAAAGCGCCAGGCAAGAAAAACCAAGAACATCACAACTAACGAAGCAATTGCACCCGCTACCAGTGTGATTGCGACCATGACGGCTCCATCCTGTTTTTTGAGATGACCTGTTGCTGTTGCGGCGAATATGAGCACCGCCAGTAATCTTCAGCGATGGGCGAAAGCAATATAACGATTCATACCAACCTGATAGAAACGCGACTTAGCCTTCAAATACGGTAATCAATCTAATTTCGAATTAGGCGCGTATATAAATTTGTTTACTCAGCGTTTTAGCTACACTCAGCTCTGAATACCAAAAATCAAGAAATTCAGTTGATTAAGCAGCGTCAAGACTAGCAATAATTACCCGCGCCCTGTAGCTTGAGTGATCAAAATTGGTTGCTCCAGTGATCACGCGGATGGGGCAATCACGATAGAGTTCAGCATGTTTCAGCCACTTAGGTCTCGACTTATACCGCATTGAAGCGGATAGACCGAAGTAAGAACAAGGCTTTCAATCCATTCAACCTTACAATTCAGGATCATGAATAGAAGCTATTTGCAGCTCATTGAAGCAGAGTCTAACGATACGCTAGGCACTGCCAACCCGGTTGCCTTATCAATCGATACGCCTAAAGCGATCGCCACTGGCTCCATTAACTTTGACTTTGACAACAATCGCGATGTCGATGCCACCGAAGATGTCGACCTCTACAGGTTTGAGCTGGCGGCAGGCGACACCATCATATTGGACCTCGATCCATCTGGTGATGTTAAACCCATCGACGCCGCTGAGCTGATCTTGTTTGACAGCGCGGGCAACAACATTGCCCAAGGGAGCTTCACCAACCCTGGGCC
>CALCPB010000478.1 GCA_937897665.1 uncultured Halomicronema sp.
CCGGTATCCGGTTATTTATGTCACGACTCAAGAGGAAGAGCGAGCCGAGCAAGCGATCGCCAGCGTGGCGCAGACGCTGCGACCCCAGCGACGGATTTACACCTGGACAATGACCCACGGCATTGTGGAGCATGGTCAGCCTCGCAACGTGACTCAGCATAACAGTACGGTTTCGCCAGAAGCTGCTGTGGAATGGGTAATTCGCCAGCGCGAGCCGGGCATCTACGTTTTCAAAGACCTCCATCCCTTCAAAGATTCACCCGCTGTTACTCGCTGTTTGAGAGATGCGATCGCGGGCTTCAAAGAGGCTCAAAAAACCATCGTTCTCATGTCTCCGGTGCAGGAGATCCCGATTGAGTTAGAAAAGGAAGTCGTTGTGCTCGATTTTCCCCCGCCCACGATGGCGGAGTTGAATCAGGTGCTGAGCAGCGAACTGGATGTCGCTAAGAGTGCTCGCATCACAACTGATGTGCGAGAAAAGCTACTCAAGGCAGCCTTAGGGTTAACCCGCGATGAAGCCGAGAAGGTCTACCGGAAAGCCCGCGTCACGGCTGGCAAGCTGACCGAGAGCGAAGTCGATATCGTGCTGACTGAGAAAAAGCAGCTAATTCGGCGTAACGGCATTCTCGAATTCATGGAGGTGGATGAAACCATCGACTCCGTAGGTGGTTTAGAAGAGCTGAAGCACTGGCTGACTCAGCGTTCGAATGCCTTTACCGAGCGGGCCAGAGAATATGGTCTACCGCAACCCAAAGGCATGTTGATTCTCGGTGTGCCGGGCTGCGGCAAGTCCTTGATTGCCAAAACCACCTCACGGCTCTGGGGTTTACCCTTGTTGAGGCTGGACTTGGGCCGAGTGTATGACGGCTCGACAGTCGGGCGATCGGAAGCGAATTTGCGAAATGCCCTGCGGACTGCCGAATCAATTTCGCCAGCCATTCTCTTTATTGATGAGATTGACAAAGCCTTTGCGGGGAGTTCGGGCTCATCCGATTCCGATGGTGGTACCTCAAGCCGTATTTTTGGCACCTTTCTCACCTGGATGCAGGAAAAGACCTCGCCCGTATTTGTCATGGCCACCGCCAACCGAGTCGAACGACTCCCCGGCGAGTTTCTGCGCAAGGGCCGGTTTGACGAGATTTTCTTTGTTGATCTGCCAAACGAAGCAGAGCGCAAAGACATTTTCAACATTCATCTTCAAAAGCGCCGACCCGATACGGAGCGCTTCGATTTAGAACAGCTTGTCAAAGTTTGCGATGGGTTCTCGGGTGCAGAGATTGAGCAAGGCATCATTTCCGCTATGTATGAGGCCTTTGCCCAAGACCGGGAGTTTACCCAACTCGATATTATTGCTGCGATCCGGGCAACGATGCCCCTGTCTAAGACGATGAACGAACAGGTGACAGCCCTGCGCGATTGGGCTCGTCAACGGGCAAGGCCCGCAGCAGCCTCCGTCGCTGAATATCAGCGCATGGAGTGCTAAAGCTTTTTCTCCAGTCCGCTGGAGAAAAGGGCTAGCGATTGTGCTAGCAGCTCACCTCGAAGGTTGAAAAGGGATCCATCCCTATCCGTCTTCATCTCTCTCTCTCAAACCTCGTTGTCTCTCTTAAGTTCTCTCCAGGAGGAAACACTATGTCTCACTTCAGCACCCTGCGCACGAAAGTTGCCGATGCTGCCATTCTCAAGCAGTCTCTCTGTGACCTCGGCATTTCGGTCAAGACCGAAGCTGATGTTCGTGGTTACAACGGCCAACGTGTTCGTGCCGACATCGTTGCTGTTTTAGAAGGCGAATACGATCTGGGTTGGTCTCGCAATGCCGATGGCAGCTTTGATCTCATCGCTGACCTCTGGGGCGTTGCTAAAAAGCACAACCAGACTGAGTTGATCAACTCCATCAACCAGAAGTACGCAGTGAACAAGACCTTGGCTGATGTCATGCGTCCTGGCCTGCAGAACGCCAACGTCAAGTTGGTGCTTCAGTAAGCTCACATTGCGTTCCCAGATATTCGGGCTGGCTCAACTGATTGAGCCAGCCCTTTTTGTGTAGTCTGGAGGAATCCTGTCCTCAGCTCAGACGCTCATTCCCTGCCATGATGCACGGTTTTATTCCGCCGCAGCGCTATTTTGCTTATCTCACTTGGCAGCAGATTGAGGCAATGCCCGATAAAGCCAATGTGGTGATCGCGCAGCCCATGGGCGCAATTGAGCAGCATGGCCCCCACCTGCCATTAGTCGTCGATGCCGCGATCGCCACTGCCGTCTTAGGCAAAGCGCTGACTCAACTGCCTGAGGCAATGCCCGCCTACGCCCTGCCAACCCTCTATTACGGCAAGTCCAACGAACACTGGCACTTTCCTGGCACGATTACCCTGTCGGCTGAGACGCTGCGCCAGGTACTGCTGGAATCGGCAACTAGCCTCTATCGCGCTGGGTTCCGTAAACTCATCTGGCTCAATGCTCACGGCGGGCAACCTCAGGTACTCGACATGGCAGCCCGCGACCTGCATCAAACCCTTCCCGACCTGATGGTGTTTCCGCACTTTGTGTGGAACGTGCCCAACCCGGCAGCTGAACTGCTGACACCGAAAGAACTAGAGTTGGGCATCCACGCGGGCGATGCTGAAACCAGTCTGATGCTGTCGATTTTGCCCGATCAGGTACAGCCCGAAAAAGCTGTTTGCGAATATCCCCACGGGCTACCGACAGACGGGCTACTGAGTATGGAAGGGGCATTACCCTTTGCCTGGGTCACCCGCGACCTGACCCGCAGCGGCGTGTTGGGCGATGCCACGGTGGCCACGGTAGCCAAGGGTGATCGCCTGTTGGCAGCTTTAGCCGATGGTTGGGTGCGCGTGATTGAGGCGGTTCACCGGTTTCAGCAACCAACCGCCTGGCGTGACGAGCCTCACGCGGATGAATCACTGAGAGGCGCTCCGACAGAGCCTCCGCAGTCCTAAGGTCTGTGTCAGTTCGTTAGACTTCAAAATTGACCTCTAGGACATCACCACTGTGACTGACTTGATTGAGGTAATCCGCACAACCTGGGGGTGGACTGTCATCGATCCCAAAGAGGCGGTACTGCAAAACGAGTTCGGAAACTTGATCGTCCGGGACGCGGGCAATCAATTCTGGCGTATCTGTCCGGAGGACATCTATTGCGAGGTGGTTGCAGATTCGGAGAGCACCTATCAAGCGCTTCTTGAGGACAAGGAATTTGGTGAAGACTGGAAAATGGCTGCACTAGTCGAATCGGCAAGGAAGGAACTCGGCCCAATACAACCCGGTAATGTTTATCACATGACGATTCCAAGTCCGCTAGGTGGCAAGTACGATCTTTCAAATCTTCGGACTGTTCCGCTGGCAGAGGCTATTGGATTGGCTGGCGAGATCGGTCTTCAAATTCGCGATCTGCCAGATGGTACACAAGTGAACATCAGGATACTGAAGTGAGGCGTTCTACGAGATACAGCCCTTCCCTTATCTCAGCTCTGGCTGCCGCTATGGAGGCGTCAGCCTCAAGTGTGACTAAGTTTTATTGTTATCGGGCTTAGCCCAAATTGAAGATGCACACTGATATCCGTCTTGCCGGACAGATTGACGGCTGGCCGACAAAAACCGAAATGGCATCGCTGCTTCGTGCTGCAGGGCTGAACGTAACTGTCGGCATGTA
>CALCPB010000479.1 GCA_937897665.1 uncultured Halomicronema sp.
GCAGTCACAGCGATCAGCCAGGGCGAAGTTGAAGGCGGCAAACGACAGACCGGCATCGTGGCGATCGCCCTGGTGCTGATCGTGCTCACCAGCATCCTGGGGCTCACGAGCTTAGCCAGCTATCGCTGGTTAGCCGCCTTACCGTTTGCGACGCTCTTTGCGGGGCTGGTGTTGCCAGCCTTTTTTCGAGCTGCTCAAGATCCGAGTGCCGTCACGATTCGCAAAGCGGTGAAATCGGGGGTACTGGCGCTGATCGTCCTGGATGCTGCGATCGCCGCCGGATTTGCTGGCTGGCCCTTTGGGCTCTTGGTCTTGGCCCTACTGCCCATCTCGATGACCTTAGCACGGCTGTTTGCTGTGACCTAGTTTTTTTATTCAGAGGTTTCTTGTGGTTGCCACATTTCCAACTCCAGTTAAAAGATTTGCCCATCAGCCGATCCGGCAGCAATTTGCGGTGGCTTTTCGATACGACGTTCACTTTACTGAGCAGCTTTTTCATTCGGAAAATTCGCTACTGGCTGATGTCATTGCCGCCGATGGCGAGGCTGGGCCGAAAAAAGTCATGGTCGTCATCGACGATGGTTTATTAGCTTTCCATCCCCATTTGTTGACGCAAATTCAGGCCTATGGGCAGTGCCATAGCCGCGTCCTCACGCTCACCAGCACCGTGCCGGTTCGCGGCGGCGAAGCGTCTAAAAATGACGCTGGCCTGATTGAGCAACTCCAGCGGTCCATGGATGAAGTGGGCCTCTGTCGCCACTCTTACGTAATTGGCATCGGCGGCGGCGCCGTTTTGGACATGGTTGGCTATGCAGCGGCAACGGCACACCGGGGCATTCGCCTGATTCGGGTTCCGACCACCGTCTTGGCTCAAAATGATTCGGGGGTTGGGGTTAAAAATAGTATTAACGCCTATGGCAAAAAGAATTTTCTCGGGACGTTTGCGCCCCCCTATGCGGTTCTCAACGATTTTACGTTTTTGACTACGTTGGACGATCGCGACTGGCGTTCAGGGATGGCCGAAGCGTTGAAAGTAGCACTCATTAAAGATGCCGAATTCTTTGCCGCAATTGAAACCGATGCGGCTGCGATCTCCCGGCGTGAGATGTCGCCCATGCAAGCCGCCATCCATCGCTGTGCCAGGCTGCACATGGCGCACATTGCTGGCCATGGCGACCCCTTTGAGATGGGGTCTTCGCGACCGCTGGACTTTGGACATTGGGCGGCACATCGTCTAGAACAATTAACCCAATACCGCTTACGCCATGGCGAAGCGGTCGCCATTGGAATTGCCTTAGATAGCACCTACTCCTATCTCTCCGGCTTACTGTCGCGTGAGGACTGGCAGCGAATTTGTCAGACCTTTCAAACGTTAGGGTTTGCGCTCTATGTGCCAGAACTCTCTAGCCACCTGGATGAGCCAGAGCACCCGGATTCTCTCTTCCGAGGACTGACGGAATTTCGCGAGCATCTCGGGGGTGAGTTGACCCTGACACTGCTCCAGGGCATCGGGGCTGGGTTAGAAGTGCATCACGTTGACCTGGAACGTTATCGGGATGCGATCGCAGTATTGCAAACGCTCGCACCCATCGAAGCCTAATCTTGCTCATCGGTGATTTCGGCTCGATGCAGTACAGCGCCAGACGTCGATGCTGCCGTTACGAAGACCATCGGAATCCCTTGCTAACCACCCCGCCCTTGAGATTTACCGCCCATGCAAATCACTGGCGATCGCACCTACCACCTGACTTACTGCACCAATATTCACCCAGGCGAAGATTGGTGCAGCGTTTTTCATAATCTGCAGACTTACATCACTCCCTTGAAGCAGCAGCTCTCGCCCGATGCGCCCTTTGGCATCGGGCTGCGTCTGGCGAGTGCCGCTAGCACAGCGCTGCTCACAGGCGACCGGCTAAAGCAACTGCAAACCTGGTTAACCGCTCAAGACTGCTATGTCTTCACGCTGAACGGATTTCCTTACGGGGGGTTTCACCGACAGGTGGTGAAGGATCACGTTTATGCACCGGACTGGACGATGGGCGATCGCCTGAGCTACACGCAGCGGCTCGTCAACATTCTTGCCCAGCTTTTACCGGCAGGTATGGATGGCGGTATCTCGACGGTACCGCTGTCTTACAAACCCTGGTGGCAGAGGAAACCAGAGCAGCTGACCGAGGTCTTAGAGCGCTGTAGTCTACAGTTGGCGCAAATTGCCGCCGAAATGGCCCACATCGAGGCGACCACGGGTAAGCTGCTGCACTTAGATTTAGAACCCGAGCCCGATGCGTTGCTGGAAAATAGTGATGAGACGATTGCCTTCTTTCAAGACTGGCTGTTGGTTGTAGGGCAATCCTATCTGCAACAGCGTTACGGCGTCAGCACGCACCAGGCTGAAACTTGGCTGCGGCGGCATATTCGAGTCTGTTATGACACGTGCCACTTTGCCGTGGAATATGAAGACCCCACAACGGCTTTGGCCAAATTTCAGCGAGCCGGCATTGCGATCGGCAAATTCCAGTTGAGTTCGGCCATTCGCATTCCGATTCCAGCAGATGCAGGCCAGCGCCGTATTCTCACCCAACATCTAGAGCCCTTTGCCGAGTCGACCTATCTACATCAGGTGATCGAGCAGCGATCACCTGACACCTTACATCACTACACCGACCTGCAAGACGCCTTACCCGCTCTAGCTACCACCAATGCGACGGAATGGCGTACCCATTTCCATGTCCCCATCTTCATTGATGCCTGTCCACCGTTCGCTTCTACCCAAGATCACATCACCGCCATCCTCCAACACCTGCCTGAGATCTCCCACTGCACTCACTTAGAAATTGAAACGTACACCTGGGAGGTTCTGCCACCCAACATGAAGCTCGATATTCTTGCCTCGATCCAGCGCGAATATGAGTGGGTTCTGGCTGCGCTACCGCAGCATTCAGCTCAAGCAGTCGCCTCCGTTTAGCGACTTAGTTATTCCTTTTTGCACACAGTAGCGTCACCCCATGAAAAAAACGGTCGTCATCAACGTCGTCGGTCTCAGCTCTCGCCTGATTGGCCCACACACTCCCAAGCTCCAGCGCTGGATGCAAGCCGGACAGCTAGCCACGATTCAGCCCGTCCTGCCCGCCGTCACCTGCACCGCTCAAAGTACCTACCTGACGGGTCAATGGCCTAGCGAAACAGGCATTGTGGCCAATGGCTGGTACTTCCGGGACGACTGCGAAATCAAGTTCTGGCGACAGTCCAACAAACTTGTCCAGACGCCCAAAATTTGGGATGTTGCTCGCCAAATCGACCCCAGTTTCACCTGTGCCAATCTGTTCTGGTGGTACAACATGTATTCCACAGCTGACTACACAGTGACCCCCCGCCCGATGTATCCCGCTGATGGTCGCAAGCTGCCGGATATCTATACTCAGCCGGCAAATTTGCGTCCTCAATTACAAACTGAACTGGGCCAGTTTCCCCTCTTCAAGTTTTGGGGACCGGCCACCTCCATCGCCTCTAGTCAGTGGATTGCTAACTCTGCTAAGTGGGTCGAACAGCGCGTCCATCCCACCCTGACGCTGATTTATCTGCCTCATCTGGACTACTGTTTGCAAAAGGTGGGCTGCGACCCTGACCAAATCGCTCAAGACTTGAATGAAATTGATGACCTGTGCGGCGACCTCATTGATTTCTATGAGAACCAGGGGGCTCAAGTGATTGTGCTCTCCGAGTACGGCATCACTCCAGTTAATAAACCTGTTCACATCAATCGTCTGCTGCGAGACGCTGGGCTACTGCAAGTGCGGGAAGAACTGGGCTTGGAAATCCTCGATGCTGGAGCGAGTCAGGCCTTTGCCGTCGCCGATCACCAACTGGCCCACGTTTACATCAACGACCCCGCTGTGTTGTCCACAGTGCAGCAATTGCTAGAGCAGGCCGACGGCATCGATTATGTGCTGGACGAAGCGGGTAAGCGCGAATATCACCTTGATCACGATCGCGCTGGCGAACTTGTGGCTGTCGCGGAACCAGCAGCCTGGTTCACCTACTACTATTGGCTGGACGACAGCCGGGCCCCTGACTTTGCTCGCACCGTCGATATTCATCGCAAGCCCGGTTACGACCCCGTCGAACTCTTCATCGACCCGGCCTTCAACGCCCCCAAACTCAAAGTGGCTGCCAAACTCCTCAAGAAGCAACTCGGCTTCCGCTACCTGATGGATGTGATTCCCCTCGATGCCACTCTGGTGAAAGGCTCGCACGGTCACCTCACGCCGCAGCCCGGTGACTGTCCTGTCTTCATCACCCGTCAACGTGACTTGATGCGGCAAGAGTCTATTACTGCTGTTGATGTTTTCCCTTTGATGCTGGCTCATCTGCAGGCCAACGTCCCGGTCACTGCCCCATAAGAGTTAAAGCGCTCAGCTCAAATAGCCTGCCTAGGGAATGCAGAAGCCTGTTTCGTTACTGAATGCTGCTGGATCGGGCAACCCGGTGCTGCCGTTAATGAGTTCTACTAAGGCACCGTTATTTTCAAATGACACTGTATTCAAGTTTTGTACGAGATACAGCGCTTGATTGGTGGGATTGTTGCTGAAGGTTGTCAGTCTAATCCCAGTTGGTACAGTGTTAGTCAGAATAACTGTACAGACGCTGTTGTTAGTCGAGGTTGCTGCCACGTCGATATCGACAACATTGGCCCCGCCACTATTATTCTCAAGGGTGTTTTCACGGGCGTTGAGAACGGCAATCACGGCATCGCCATTGGCTTCTACGTCGATCGCTTGTTCCGCATTACCGCTGATGGTGTTGCTGGTGATACCGGCACTACCGTCTTCTAAAATCGGGAACTCTTGCAAACCTGCATTGGCTACGGATCGAATACCATCGCCCCCGTTTCTCAAAATCCGGTTGTCATTTACGGTGATTTCCTGTGCTCCTATAGCGTTGAGGGTAACATCAACGCCCGATCCGCCGTTATCGAGGATTTCATTATTGCGGAGGAACAGTTCTTGGGCAGAGGCAGTTTCGGCAATAACTGCACCGCCGTTCACAACTTCGACCCCAGCCCCAGCATTGTTGCTAATCGTGCTGTTGGTCACCAAGATCTCTTGAGAACCGCCATTTAGATTAGAGGACGCCAGGACACCGCTACTGCCGTTCCCGCTAATCAAACCGCCATCAAAAGAAAACTCTTGAGTGGAAGCGTTGTTGCGAGCGGTGCCTGTCGCTCGCAACACGATGCCTTGGTTCGTACTATTGGTAATGGCATTGGCCGGTATCTCACCGCCACTGTTGCCCTGGCTGGTGTTTAAGCTAGCATCGCTCGGCTGCACGGAGATGATCTGGCTGGGGGCACCGAGCGCCCCGCCAGTTGGCAAGTTCACGAACTCCATACCGATATTGCCACTACCGGTCACTTCGTAGCCAATAATCGATAGATCGAGCCTCTGCGTCGAGGTGGTGTTTTCGACAAAGATGCCAGATCCGGTTGCATTGCGAATGATATTGTCAAAAGTCACCACACTGCCGCCCACATTATTGAAGGCAATGCCGCGGCCACCAGGGTTGGTAATGGTATTGTTGCGCAGTTCGGTGTTGCGAATGTTGCTACCAGCAATCGCATCGCCAACCGCATTCTCAATGCGAAAACCGGCTAGCACTGTCCGATTGCCTAAAGTAACGCCATCAGTGATATTAGGGAAATTGCCATCGCCCGAAAGTGGTAGGTCAACGACAATGCCCTCGGCGAAATTAGTGGTTGGTGAGAACGGCAACCGGACTGGCCCCGTCTCAAAACCGGGAAACGGTAAACCGGCGAGGGTCTGGGCAGGCCCTTGAGAGATGACACGGACACGCTCAGGAATGGTAAAGGCCGGAATGTCGATCGCATTGCTACCATCGACATACACCACATCATTGCCATCACGGCTCGTGGCATCGAGTGCTTCTTGCACGGTGCCAAAGGGATTTTCAAAGGTGCCGTCACCGCCGGTTGCCCCTAAGGTCACATGCTGAAAACGATAGGCTTGTTCCTCTTCTGGATTAATTAAGGGACCAGAGTTCGATTCAAATATCGTTTCTCGGTCTTCATCTAAGAACACGGCAATTTCCGGCGATCGCACAGTGGGGTCGCCGAGGCGAGCTTGAACGCGTTCGACCGGATCTTCAGAGTCATTAGCGCGAGTGCCTGGAAAAGTCGCCCCGACAGAGAGTACTAACCGGGTGCCAAACAGGCCATCATCCTGCAGCGACAGCCCACCGTTAAAGTTCGGTGTGAAGTTAGACGCTAAGCGAATCCGCCAGCCTAAATAGTTGGGAGTATCGGGAGAATCATATAGGTACAGCCCGCCAAATGCTTGCAGATCGCCCGCATCCCATCGCATGAGGCGATATCCGGCTTCGGCATCAATGCCGCCGAGGGCATATTCCTGTTGAAAGAGCCGCTGTCGTTGCCGTTGACTGTTGAGTACAAATTGATTGGCAACAAAGCCAGTCGATACCTGGAAGTCACCATCAATGGTGATGTCGTTGATAGTGTTGGAGCGATCGCCTAAGGGCAAATAGCCATTGAAACGAAAATCCCAGTCGTCCCCTAAGCTTTCATAGCCAGCTCCCAATTGAAAAAAGTCGCTGTTGCCGGTGTTGCGAGCGTCTAGGCCGACGTAGCCCCCGATTCTGAGCGTTCCGATAGCCTCGGTAACCTAACAGCAGCGACCCGCCAACATCATCGTTTTCGCCCAGCACTAGGCGACCTTCTAAAAAGCTGATGGTTTCACCGGGTTCTTGATCCAAGGGCACAAACGCCTCAAATCGTCCCAAGCTGCTGTGGCTACCACCGTCGGTAATGTACCCGACCCCAAAGCGAGGCTGAATGGTCAGAGCTTCGACGACCGCTGCAGTGGATTCGGGGGTCTGAGCCATCACTATATCCTCAGTGGTGGCGAGAAAAGCGTCAACGGAGTTCGCAATTAGCTGATCGATAGTCAAATAAGTTGGAGAAATCTCATTCGCGATCGCTGACACATCGGCAACGTCATCTGTTTCATTGGTCTCAACAGATTCCACTTGTGCTAACGCGGCAACGGGAAACCCTAACAAGATGAGGCTTAAGGTCGCATGGATCGAGAGTAGACGTGGCGTGTGCGTGTTCATAGGATTTGAACTCGAGAGTGGGTAAATGCAGCAAGGAGAGCAACCAACCGGTTGCCCGACAAATAAGCAGCCAAAATTAGGTGGCGATCGCGACTACCGCCACCGCCACCTCTTTCGGCTAAACAGTTCTGCCTTCAAAGAAACCGCTGGTGATGTAGTGCTGGGTCGCCGCTTGCAAATCGTTCCCAAAAGCCGCTTGCAAATCAGCGTATTTATTCAGATACGCAACTTCATCAAACGTATCAATTGCCCGACCTTCACTCATCCCGAGGCGGATATAGTGCTCAGTACCCGCATCAAAATTTGTGCCAAAAGCCTGAATCAAGTCGCCGTGCGAGGCAATGTAATCATCGGCTTCAAAGGTCACCTGTCGGCCTTCGGCATAGCCATGCTCGATGTAGTGTTGCAGACCTCGCTGCGGGTCATAGCCAAAGCTGCTGGCTAAGTCAGCATAGGACGCAATGTACTCACCCCCGTCAAAACCGAGCAATGGGTCCCGGCTTTCGGCATAGCCGGTTTCGATATAGTGGCGGGTAGCTGCCGTGGCATCGTTGCCAAAGGCCGCTTGCAAATCTGAGCGAGACTGCAGGTACTCCTCCGGCTTAAACCCTTGGGTTGATCGACCTTCGGCATAGCCGCTTTGGATATAGTGCTGAGTCGCTGCCTCCAGGTTGTAACCAAATG
>CALCPB010000480.1 GCA_937897665.1 uncultured Halomicronema sp.
TACGGTTCATCAATCAAAGGTTTCTATACACTCATAAATAATTCATATAGCAAAATCAATTGTGCGAAGATGATATTGGATGCGCGCACAAATCAGGCAATTATTCTGGCTTAACCAGCAGAGTCGACAGGTAAAGGAGTCTCAGTCACTCAGGCATTAATCAGTAGGTCAGCTTTGATTTTTGCACAAATGCAGACTTATTGTCTTTTTTGCCTCCACATCCAGATGAAATAGACTCACTGTTTTGAATGCTACCTGCAGTCTCATGAGGCTTTTTCAGAGTGGAAATTTATCAGCTCAAAGTTTTTTTAGAAGTTGCCCGTTGTCTTAGCTTTACGGAGGCTGCCGATACCCTGAGCCTGACTCAACCGGCTGTTAGCGCTAAGATAAAGTCCCTCGAAACGGCAATGGGAACGTCACTTTTTCAACGGTTGGGGCGCCGGATCGAGCTGACACAGGCGGGCGCATATTTATTGGAAGAAGGGTCTCAGCTAGTTGAGCTAGAAGCTCGACTCGTTGCCGAAATTGAAGATATTAAACAGGGTAAATTCAGCAGCTTAACCGTAGGCTGTATGGCAAATGTTGCCAATGATTGGCTACCTAGTAAACTGTATGACTATCGTCGCCTTTGTCCAGACATAAAAACGAGTTGTCAGCAGTTCAATACGAGCGAAGCACTCTATCGAGCTATCAAGAGTGGCGATGCCGATCTCGGGCTTTCCGATCTCGATTTTTCCGCCTTTGATGAAATTTCAGCCACCGCGATTAATACTATTTATTATGGGCTGGCAGTTTCTCAAAGCCATCATTTAGCCCAGCAGTCTTGGCTGAGTCTGCAAGCGCTGACTGAACAGCCTTGGGTGTTATTACCAGAAGGGTTTCCCAGCCGGATTATTCTGCAAAAACGACTGCAAGAATTAGGGCTGAGCCTATTAGATTTAGCCCATGTCGAAATTGTTGATACCCCAAGTTTAATCCGCACCTATTTACTGCAGGGGCACTACGTCACCTTTGCCTCTGACCTCGACTTTCAGATGGAGCAACAGGCCGGTCTGATTCGAACGGTGCCCCTTGAGGAGTTTGCCTTGGGCACGCCGTTATTTCTGCTCATGTCGAAGCGGCTTAATCGCGCCCTATGCGCTGCCGACCAGCAACCCTTTCGGGGAAAGCAAGCCCTAGAGCCGATTCAGCAGTTCATTACGCTGCTGCAGCGATCACGATCGGAAACGGCCCTGCCAGCCCCGCCTCAATCGCCGATTACTGCCGATCACCGGCCTTCAGGACCGCGCTTTCAAGCGCCCAACTTCATGGTGCGACCCAGTGCGGTCAAGCCGGCTGAAACCCTCCGTATCACCATCGGCACGCAAAACCAAACGATTCAGACCACTACCGCTGGGCTGATCATTCAGCGTCTAGGCCTGCTAGAACATTTTCTGCCCCGTGAGGGCCGCTACAGCGGCACCCAATATCAGATCAGCTGGTCAAACTACAGTTCCGGAGCGCCCATTGTGGCTGGTCTGGAGCATAAGCAGATCGACATTGGTATCTTGGGCGATTACCCTCTCTTACTCAGCGCCCTCTCTAGCCGCAGTAAAACGACGGCAAATACCCGCCTGATCAGCTTTGTGGCGAGCAGCCCGGATGGCACTGGCAATGACATTATTGTGCCGCGACAATCGCAACTGCACTGCATGGAAGATCTCGATGGTCGCAAGATCGCTGTGCCCTTTGGTTCGGCGGCCCATGGCATGGTGATGCGATCGCTGCACCATCGTCAGCTCTTACAAAGCGTCCAGCTAATCTCGATCGACAACTTCAACACGCAGCGGCTCACCAAAGCGTCCTCCCTGGTGGATGGCTATGCCTACTTTGCCCCATTCCACGAAATCGCCCGCCATAAAGGGCATTTCCGCCGCTTACTACCGGAAAATCTGGACGGTTTGCCCACGTTCCACGGCATCGTGATTCGGGACGACTTTGCTGAACAATACCCGGAGATTGCGGTCGCCTATCTAAAAGCGCTCCTCGCGGCCCAATATTGGTACACCCACCATGCCATCGCGACTGACTTGGTAAGCCGCTGGGTCAAGATGGATGCCGCCATTGTCACCAAGACCTTGAAGTCCAGTGCCAGCGATCAGGCTAATGTGATTTACCATCCCGAAACGCAGCTGCGGGCTGATTGGCTGCAGTCTCACATTGACCACCTGAGCCAAATTACTGGCCAAGAACACCTTGGCAACATCAATCTTGACCGTTGGATGCAGCCCGAATTTTTAGAGAAGGCGATCGCGTCGATTTAGTCCGGTAGTCGACGATATCAACAATCCCAATTTTCCTCATGCTCTGAAACAAGGCTACAAAGCTGGCTCCCCTGCCCCCTTGCTCCCCTGCATAGCCAAGCTTGCATCAGCAATTCGATCACCGAAAACTGGTATTACTGCTGTCGTGGAGGACTAGAAGCTTTCCTCCATACTCTTCATCGTCTCCTCGCGGATGCAGGTAAACACCTGACGGTGCAGAGCCAGAAACTCTTTCGAAAGGGTGTCATCAAAATGACGCGGCCGCGGTAAGTCAATCGGAATTTCCGACTTGATGCGACCCGGGTGAACGCCCATGGTGCAAATGCGATCGCCCAAGAAAATCGCTTCCTCAATATCGTGCGTCACGAAAATCACCGTCGTCTTCAGGTCATCCCAAATACCGAGCAGCATTTCCTGCATCATGTGGCGAGTCTGGGCATCAAGCGCCGCAAACGGCTCATCCATCAGCAGCACAGAGGGCGAATTGACCAAGGCTCGAATAATACTCGCCCGTTGCTGCATCCCGCCAGAAAGCTGATGGGGATAGCTGCTGCGGTGCTTATAAAGCCCCACCCGATTGAGGTACTCATGAACCCGTTCGGTGCGCTCCGCCTTCGGCACCCCGCGAATTTTCAGCCCTAATTCAATGTTTTGAAACGTTGTCTTCCACGGCAGTAGTGAATACTGTTGAAAGACAAAACCGCGATCGGCCCCCGGCCGACTAATGGGCATCTGATCGACCAGCACGTACCCAGCCGAGGGCTTTAAAAATCCCGCAATCACATTCAACAGAGTCGACTTGCCACAGCCTGAAGGCCCCAGCAAACAGACAAATTCACCCGGCTGTATGGATAGCTGAATCGAATCCAGCACGCGGTTTTCATAATTTTTGCGGCGATAGACGACCGACAGCCCTTCGACCTGTACGGCCCCTTTCAGCGTCTGTCGTTCTGCCGTTCGCTGCATTGTCACCATGACGTCTTCCATACCTTTTCTAACCCCCTCCCTGCTTATTGATCACCCGCCAAGGCATCAGCGCGTTGGTGGCCCGACCCACCGCCCATGAGCTCAGTGCCCCCATCAAACCAATCAGCAACATACCCATCACAATCGGGGGGTAGTTAGAGGTCACATAAGACTCCCAGGTGATATAGCCCACGCCGTAGCGCCCCGCCAAAATCTCAGCGGTCACCAAACAAAACCAGGCGTTGCCCATGCCAATGGTGAGACCACTCGCGATGCTCGGCATCGAACCGGGAATCACAATATCTTTGAAAATGTGCCAGGAATTGGCCCCCAAACATTGCCCCACTCGAATCAACACGGTATCGCTGAGCGTACTCTCGACCCCGCGAATGGTGCTGATTAGCATCGGAAAAAATGCCCCAATAAAGGTGATGTAAACCATGCCACTCTCAGCATTGGGAAACATCAAAATCGCCAAGGGAATCCACGCCACAGCGGGAATCGGGCGAAGCAATTCCAACGGCGGGAGAAACAAATCTTCCACCGCTTCGAACCAACCAATTAAGACGCCTAAGAAGATGCCCAACACCGAGGCGGCCAGGTAGCCGAAAAACACCCGCTGGATACTAGAGCGAAAGTGAATCCAGGGATCGCTCGTGACAAAATCAATCGTGGCAAACAGTACCTCCCACGGGGAGGGAATTAGCTGAAAATTGATAAAGAAGTCAAAATTAATCGCACAGAGAAACTGCCACCCGCCAAAAAATATCACTAAGGCGAGAACCCGCCGGAAAGGCCGATTGCCCCAAAAAAGAGTCTTTAAGACATCCCCAATCCGACCGAACCAGCGGGTTGGCACTGGCTTCGATACCGTCACTGCCATGGCATTCCTCTCAACATCATCAATCTTTGAATAAGGGCTAACGGATCGGCCCCCCTTTGCTTATCTGCCCGGCGGGCCTGCACCCCCCAAAGTCGGAGAGACCTGATGGCCCGGCTCACCAAGTTTGGGAGCGGCCGGGCCACCAGGCTAGATTCAACGGCGTCAACTCTAGGAATGTTGACTGCCACCTTACCGAGATCACATCGTCCAATTCTGTGCCTGGGATGCCTCCCTAGAGAAGCATTTCATGCTGGAACCAGTGGATCGGGCCGGTGACTGTCAATCCTGACGCAACGCGATCACCCAGTGACCCGCTATAGTGCGCCGACGAGAGCGGGCTGCTGCTGAACATAAATATCCTGCAGTCCTTTGAAAGCCGTCATCGTGCCACCGGATTCCGTCGCAAAGGTTTGGGCATCAGACTCCAGCAAAAAGGCGGAGACTTCATCACCATTGCTAACGAAGTAAGAGTTTTCGGCAAACAGCTTCCAGCCATTGTTGCGATCGTGAACAAACATGACATCTGCCGCTTGGCCTTCCGCTTGCAGGGCGGTCAACGCCTTCACCATGTTGGGAATGGACGCAAAGTTCGTCACGGTCTCTTCACCCTGGACCCAGAACTGAGCCGCCAACTTGGGATCTTCAATCGCTTCACCCGTCAGCGCATCTTCTCCCGTAATTTGGTAGGCCTCAGCGGTGGCAATGACATCCTCATAGTTCAACCCCATCTCTTCCATCGCGGTCAGCAAGAAGCTTTCGTCAATCCAGTTGACCACTTCTTCGGGGTCGACTGGATCTTCGATTTTGCCCAAGCTGGTGAGTGTCGCGATACTGTTCTTCAGGGCATTGACCTGCACTTCACGAATAGTCGGATCCAGGGGTTGCAGTCCAGAAGGCCCAAGGAACATGTAGACCACTTCCTTATCAATCCCCGACCATTCTTCGATTTGGGCAGAAATGCCCTCCGGATCTTCCTGGAACATGGTGTTGGCTTCGAGCATGGCCTTCAGATAGGCCACCACGATTTCGGGATGCTCTTCCGCAAAGTCCGATCGCACAGTGATGCCGTGCAGAGTCGGCACGCCAGTCTGGGCACCGTCAAAAATCTTCTTTGCAAAGCCGCGAAACGGAAACAGCTCACCAAAGGGGACAAAGTCAGCGTGCGCATCAATTTGGCCCGTCCGCAGACTCGCCCCCCCCACCTCAGGCGCCTGACTAATTAAGTTGACATCCGTTTCGGGGTCAATACCGGCATCACTCAAAGCCTTGAGCACCATGCCATGCGCCGCTGAGCCAAAGGGAACGGAAACCGTACCCCCTTCGAGATCCGCTAGCGAAGTGACATCACTATCTTTGGGCACCACAACGGCATTGCCCGCACCGTTAGGGCTGTAGGCTAAGGTGCCAATAAAGATTGAATCGGCATCTTCTGCTTCTTGCTGAAACTTGATGAGATTGATGACTGCCGGAAAGTCACCCATGAGACCAATATCAATTTGGTCAGCCAGCATTTTGTTAGTAATCGGCGGGCCAGATGTATAGCTAGACCACTGAATATCGTATTCGACACCTTCGTATTTTCCTTCAGTTGGCAGGTGCTTCTCCAACAGTTCTAATTCTCGAACTGCAGCCCCACCCACTGCGGTATTAATCACCTGATCTTGGGTGCCGATCGCAATGCGAATCACCTCTCCAGATCCGCCAGAAGCAGCGACTTCTTCACCTTCAGAAGTCACTTCAGTCGTCGAACAAGCTCCTACAAAAAAGAGAGATGAAGCTAGAAAACCAGTCGCAATTCTTTTCTTAGACCAACCCAGAAAATAATGCATATTTCGATTCACCTAAATGCCTGTTGGCATTCATTAATCCTTCATTTCCAGAAGACAACTGTAAATAGAGATACAACTTCAATGATTCCAGGCCACTATCCATAAAAGTCTTTATTAGATCCATGACAATCTTTTATACTTGCCTCAAACCAGACGGTCGCCTGGATTTTAGGAATGAGTTGTAGACGGCTATATTCGCGATTAACCGCCGATTATCCAGGATAATCGCCACTAAATTGGCTTGGTACTCAGCTTTAAGGCCAAGACGATTTTTTTGTTGCGGTTTTCATATGAGCCGCACAAAGTTCAGTCCCACGCTGGAAAATCTCCCACCGTGAATCGGAGTTTCATCGTTAGTCAGTGCCGTCAGAGATCGTCGGGTCAGGCAATTGATCATGATCGTTGAGGCTAATCGTTCTTAGGGCTGAGCGAGACCTGTAGCAATAAAGCATCATTGTCTGTGGCCGCTCGATCGCGTTTCTGGATGCGCCCTAATGAGAAAGATGTGCCCTCAACATCGATTGAAAACTCAGCAGATTTCTCACTCGGCAGGGTCAGCAGCCTTTCTTTAGTGCATTTGATTAGCGTCTTATTGGTCTGTTATATCGCATACAAATTCTCAGTGACTGAACTACCGATATTATCTTGGCAGCTTTAGAAAGACAGGCGCAGGAGTCGCAAATTTATAGTCTTTTTCCAGAGGATTGATGTCACGCGAGTACCAGCTATTAATCAGCCTCCAGTGGGGCAAATCGCGGCCTCATATATTCAAGCATAGTGGAATTGTATGAGCTATTTTTGCGGTTTCCCATGGCTGTAAATCTATAAAAATGGGCAAAAAATGGGCGGAATTCCTCATTGCCCAAACAATTGAAGCGCTGAAAGTTTGAGACAAAGTCATTGGAGTCCATCCTGACCGATTCAGGACAGTGGCAGTCTCGTCTTGACGCCAAGTGTTGTAATGCGTTGCTGATGGCAGATATTCTCAGCCCTGATCGGGGACCCCATAAAAGTCAACAGGCAGCTCCCGCACATATGAACGGCCCTAGTCAGTCCCGCCCCAAGTCCAGCGCGGATTGCCCTGACGTAGACCATTGAATATCAGGCTAGAGGTGAAGCCATTGGCATCGGGAATCCCAGTCATATCCAACGTGGCGCGCGCCTGGCCATTGATGAAATGGACTGCCAGGTAGGAGTGACCTTCGTAAGCCACCGCATCAATACTGTTGATGATCGCGGAGCCCTCACAGCTGCGATATTCGGGCTTGAGCGTGCCGACCCAGGTGGCACTAAACACATCCGACTCCAGCACTCGGATATTCGTTGCTACCTCCCCCAGCTTGATCATGCCATCGCGGGCAAAACCCCCTTCAAAGTAGGGCTGTGGCGTTTCGTGAGCGATGAGCGTGGCGGGGCAGCGGCCCTCATTGGCGGTAGTCGGTAATACGCTGAGTTCAATCGTCGTAGCGAGGGCCGCCGTGCCCAGACTACTCAAAACACTGAGTGGCAAAGCCCATCGTAGCGATCGCCCTAGCTGCATAGTTAAAACTACCTAATCAACATTATTAATTAAGCACAGTCTACCCCAGCCGCAAATTGGCACTGCTGAGATCATCGCGATCGCAAGTTCCCAGCCACATTTACACCAATAAGGCCAACCGATTACCTAATCGGTTGGCCTTATTAGAGTTAGATGGATGAGAGCTGATTAGGAGGCAGAATCCAAGGGCACGGCTTCAGCATGTCCCCAAAAGGCTTCGAGACCGTAGTATTCGCGTTCATCGGGCATGAAAACGTGGGCGATGACTTCGCCGTAGTCTTGCAAGATCCAGCTGCCTTCGGTTTGACCTTCGATGCGCAGCGGACGGCGGTCAAAATTGACGGCGGCAGTCTCTAGCATGCTGCTGGAGATGGCCCGCACCTGCGCGGCAGAAAATCCGGTCACAATGACGAAGTAGTCGGCAATGTAAGACACCTCAACCACTTTAAGAATGCGAATATCAGCCCCTTTGCGATCGTCGGCCGCACTCGCGATCGCCTGCGCTAGCGCTAGCGCCGAATCTTCGGCAGGCGGAGTGACGGTCGTTTGCTCAGCCAGGGACTGTACGGAGGTCATAGCATTTTGGTGATCTGTCATATGAAGGCACGGGTCCTCAATTCAACGGTGGATTTTAAACGGACGGGGAGCGCTCAATGAACGAGTCAGGGGAAATTAGGCGGCTGAGCTGACCGCCTGACGCTGGCGATGACTTTGTAAGAAGGAATTATGGGTCAGGATAGTGCGGGGATGCACGGGACGACGGTTTTCTAAAAGATGTTGTAAGGAAGCCACACAGGTCTCATAGGTCGCCCCCCCTAAATCACGATAGCTCAGCTGACGGAGATGCTGCAGTTGAGGCGTATCGCCGCGTCCGGGCTCTAGGCTATCGGCCAAATAAATCACGCAGCCGAGAGCATCCATATCGGGGCTGCCCAAGGTGTGATGGGCGATCGCGTTCAACACCTGCGGGTTAGTCACGCCAAAGGTATCGCGGGCCACTACCGCCCCCACGGGGGCATGCAGCAAATGGGGACAGTTCATTTCAGCGGGGTCAAGAGTCCAGCCTTCGGCCTCAGCCACGGCTAAGAGCTGTGACGGCTTAAAACATTTAGCCAGGTCATGCATCAGCCCAGCCTGCTGCGCCAGGTCAACCGCTAAATCATGCTGCTGCGCTAGCGCGATCGCCATGGCCTCAACGCGCAAAATGTGCTGCAGTCGCTTGGCGGGCACCGCCTTTTCTAACCACTGCAAAACCTCGCGTCGCAGCGGGCGGGCCATAAAGTCAATCGTCATAAAACGGATGTCGGCAAAAATTCGCTCAACTTGCACTCAACAAGAATGTTTCCATTTTACAAGGCGCTTCGTCGGCGCTTAGGAATTCGCAAAACTTCCCCGCGATCGCCTGCCTGCCCTGACCGCCGCGTGGCGATCGCCGTCAGTGCCTGGTAGTTTGCCAATCCTCGTGTTCGGGCTCCACTGCCTCAGCACAAATGCGAGCCGCCCCGCTCTCCCTAAAAACAGGGCAATTCAGGCCGTGGGGGAGCACCGCTCGGACGGAGGATTAGGCGCAGGAACGCTCTTCTTCAGCGGCCACAGCCATGGCCTGATGCAGGCGTTAGCGGTCACATTGATCCGAGTTATGCTCATCTTTTGGTGGCTCTGAGCCTGAGTCTTGGCATTTTTATGAGTCCACTTCAACATTGCTCGCTACCATAAGTGGCAAGCCAATTTGAGTCGTCGCCACAGTGCCGACGTGACCAAGCCTTGCCCCCTTAGCGCCCCAGTTTAGGAGACCCCTATGAATTCATTAACTATCGGCATTATTATTGCCCTCCTAATTGTCTTTTTGGTGGGGATTCTAGTGGGCTATGCACTGGTTAAGCAGCGGCTGAACCAACAGACTGAAGCACTCAAAATTAGTCAGCGCCGACTCACTGAGATTGAACAATCCCATGAGCTGCGGCTGCGGGAAGCCACCGCTCAGCTGCGTCGCGACTACGAAAAAGAACTCGCTGAAACCATTGAGCACTATCAAGATCAGCTCTCGCAAAAAACTGTCGAGATGGAGCAGATCTACGAAACCCGCTTTCGCGTGTTGCAACAGGGCCAGCCACTGGCCGCACCGAAACCCCAGGTGGCGACAATGCCCACAGGCATCGACGCCGTGCCGGACGCGCCGAGCACGGCCACGATGCCGCCACGTCGCGATCGCATTCAACCCACGATTGACGCGCCGGATGCGCCCTCAGCACAGCCCGACCGGCTACAGCTCAAACGGCAATATGAGATGCGGCTCAAAGAAGCTGCCCAAAAGCTGCAAGAAGCCTACGAAAAGCAGCTTGCTGATCACGCTAAAACCACGCGCTCCGAGCTGCAGGCCGAGTTTGAGCAGCGGTGGACGGCCCAATTAGCTGCCTCTGAACAAGCCTTTGCCGAGCGTCAGGCCGAGTTAGAGCAAGCCTTGGCCGAGCAAGCGCAAGCGTTAACTGATCGCGAGCAAGCATTAACCGATTTGCAGCCTTCTCCGCCGACAACAGAGTCGATGTTTACCGGTAGTTTTGAGGTGCCGACCCCGAGTCAAATCATGGGCACTGGCGACGAAACAACCATGACCTTGGAGCCTGGCGACTATCCCGCGGTGGTTCAAGAGGCTGCAGCGGGCAACTATACCCAAGCCGAACTTAATGCGCAGATTCAGGTTGCGACAGAGCGCCTAAAGGCGGAATATGAGCAAAAACTGGCCAGTCAAAGTGAGGAGTTGCAGGCTCAATTTGACCAACAGTTGCACGCTTTAGACGCGTGGCTATCGCCAGCACCAGACGCTGCCCCCGCATCGCTTGATGTCGAGTCCTCTGAACCGGTGTTGCCTGGCCCCGATCCGGCTGATTTGGCGAGTCTGTTTGGCAATGGAGACCCAAATGACGATGCTATTGAGCTGCCATCGACGATGCCTGCCGACCCTGAGGCCATGACGCTGGAAGATTTGGTCTATTTCTATGACTGCGACGATGCCATCGAGCTGCCGACGTCGCCGCCTGCTGACCCTGAGGCCATGACGCTGGAAGATTTATTAGACAACAACGACAGCGACGATGATGACGATTTTGGCCCCCTTGATTTGAGTGATATCAGCCAGCTAACTTAGCCGCCTGGGGCAGCATGACGCCCAGCGATCGCAGTAGGCATCTAGCCACTTGGCCAAGATCGCATCGGTTTAGCCCGTTCACGCTGGGGAGGCGATCGAGCGATCGCGCAAAACGGTACAGTAAACAGGTCACTTTTGAATCCATCTCGGCAGGGTCCCATGATGCCACGTGGGCACGGCCCTCTGAGATGATCAGCTAATCAAGGAGAGCACATGACCCGCGCGATCATGGAAACCGATAAAGGCACCATCACCCTAGAACTATTTGATGCTGCTGCCCCCAATACGGTGAAAAATTTTGTCGACCTGTCTGAAGCGGGCTTTTATAATGGCTTGAAATTTCACCGCGTCATTCCCAATTTTATGGTGCAAGGCGGCTGCCCCAAAGGCACCGGCACGGGCGGCCCTGGCTACACCATCAAGTGTGAAATCAACGACAACAAGCACGAGGCGGGCAGTCTGTCGATGGCCCATCGCGGCCCCGATACCGGCGGCAGTCAGTTCTTTATTTGCCATGAAGCTCAGCCTCACCTCGATGGCGTACACACAGTCTTTGGCAAAACTGAAGACATGGATGTGGTGAATGCGATTAGCCAGGGTGACAAAATCACCACCGTCAAAATCGAAGCCTAAACAACGCGTCACCAGCAGTTCCTGAGCCGCTTTACCCAGTCTGCTCAGGGTCTGCTAATGGGTTCTTGCCCGCTGGGGACAAGTCGTGAACGACTCGACTCAGGGCAAGGCGTTAACAAAATCATGGCCAGCCCATTCTCAAGGGCCGGTCATGGGCAGATCACTGCTTTTGACATAGCAACAGGGCAAACTGGCGGTGCTCATCGGTGAAGGTATCGGTCACGTCTAACCCAAAAGCGGCCAGCCTTTGCGCCAATTGTTCAGGGTCAAATTTACGCGAAATTTCGCTGAGTAGGCGCTCTCCAGCGGCAAACGATGCTGTGAGGTCTAGCGCCTTGAGGTTGACGGTTTGGTCAACAAGGCTTTCGATATACATCTCAATTTGGCGATCGCCCTCGTTATATACCGCCACATGACGAAACTGCGACGGCTCAAAATCGCCTTGAAAGCGCCAGTTGAGATGACTCAGCATGTTCAAATTGAAGGCGGCGGTGACGCCCTGAGCATCGTTGTAAGCAGCGGTCAGCGTTGCCGTGTCTTTGTGTAAATCGACGCCGAGTAAAAAATAGTCACCGGGAGTCAGCGACTCACTCACCCGCTGAAAAAAGTTCTGCGCCTGTTGCGGCGATAAATTGCCCAGCGTACTGCCAATGAAGGCAATCAGACGCCGGGGCAAGTCAGTGGCCGGTAAGTTTGAGAGCGCGGCTTCATAGGTGCTCACCAGCCCGTGAATGGTCAGTGCGCCATAGTCACTCAGCAAAGCCTTGGCGCTCTCTTCTAAAATGCCGCCACTGACGTCCACCGGCACATAGCGCAACGGCTGGCCCTGGCGCTGATAGGCATCAAAAAGAATCCGCGTTTTGCTGGCACTTCCGCTGCCCAATTCCACGAGATCACAAGGCCCGACCTGATTGGCGATCGCCTCAGCAAAGGTCTCCAAAATCTGGCGCTCGGTACGCGTCAAATAATATTCCGGCTGGTCTGTAATTTGTCCAAACTGCGGCGACCCCTTATCGTCGTATAAATCCTTGGGGGGCAGCGTTTTGGGTGGGTGGGTGAGTCCAACCGTCACGTCTTGGCCGTTCGGCAGTGCCGCTGTCGTCTCGTCGGCATTGCGGTACTCAATGACGAGGCGATCGCGAGACAGCACCGGCGACTGAGGCGATTGAGTCCGGTTATCATCGGCAGCAGGCATCGAACTCGGAAATTGGGATTGAACTGGCATGATGTCTCAAAATTCACTAGAGGTCGGCTAAACCCCTGTGTATTCTGACATCGGATGTAGCGAATGCCTATGCTCCCAAGACACATCTAAACCCAGCAAATAGCTGGCGCACTGCCGGCTGGTACCAGTTGCGAAATGCGGGTCGCAGCACCCAAGGCCGCGTCGCCCAGCTGCCGCCGCGTAAGACCCGGTGGGTGCGAGCAAAATACGTTTGTGAATAGCCCTGATAGGGATA
>CALCPB010000481.1 GCA_937897665.1 uncultured Halomicronema sp.
CCTGACAGCGATCCATCTATATCAGGCTTGGCAGGGGAGCAAGTGATATATCGAGCCGCAGTCAGGTTTGCACACTTTCAATCGCCGGAGCGCTCCTAGGTGCCCGAAGCACAGTAACTCGCGCTACAGAGGGCGGCACCCAAGACTTTCCAAGATGTCGCTAGGGCACACAGCCCAGACGACCATCAGAGAACAGCGCTTAATAATATTTCCAAGACAGGCAAGTTTCCGTAGGGGTTTGGGATTGCTCCTCCTGTGATCAGTGACACTATTCTCGAGCAAGCCTCATAACTGGCATCTAGACGTCCCATGCTGCTGCCCACAGTGTGTTTTGAGCTACCGTCGAACCCAGTTCTGCTTCGCTAGCGACATTGAGTTTGATCACGAGCCATCATCACACTCACAAAGTGAGTAGCTCAGCTGAGCCAACGTCTACATATATACAAGCCTAGAGAATCTGGTTCTACTCTTTAAGAAAGACGATAGAGAATCTTACTGGCGCCACCTAGCACCTTCGTTCGCGCAACATACATTCTTCCAGAATCATGACTACGCTAGCTTTTCAGGCGTACAGCCTCAGTAGTTTCGCTGATACGGAAATCCCAATCTCGGTTCTACATATCCTTACAAGCAAGGCCTTTACGATAAAGTTTACGTAAAAGCCTAGGTAAATTAATGCACATAAAAGTCGCATGCAATTACATAGATACAGGCGGGGATGATTCTTCTTGCAGTGGTTACACCCAATTGCGTTGAAAGGTTCCCTAGCATCCAGGGTTGCGTTGGCAACTTTGCCGAACGGTAGTCATTCTAAACATTCCTCAAGGTCATCCTGATATGAATATCAACAAAATTGCGATTTTACCCGGTTTGGTTGCAGGTGCAGCTGTTGCCATGTCCGTAGCTCCGGCCCATGCAGTTAGCTTCACGGTTACGGGAACCCAATGCCCCACAGCTCTTTGTACCGACTTGGCAAGCGCTGGTTACACTGTCGATGAGGGTCTAGTAACCTCTGGTTCTATTAAGAACAGCACTCTGACGCCAGGCTCCGACGATAAGACTAGCGTTGATTCTGTCGATGACTCGAGTTCTGTTGTTTCGTACAACGTTGCGAGCATCGGGGCTCAGCCGGTCGGGGTCACTAATCTCATTGAGGTTTCCGGTCTCGATGGTATGTTCGAGTTTTTCTGGGGTTCAGTTGATACTTTCAACGTGATCGAGTTTTTTGATGGCGGTACCTCTGTTGGTATCTTTGATGGAACAGACATCGCACAGGCTGTTGGGCTGTCTACAAGCGACGCAAATAAGCAAGGCAATTATCACTTTGATGCCTTTGTAAACTTCGCCGGTGTTTTTGATAGCGTCAAGTTGTCCAACCAGGTTACCGGTGATGCTGCCAAAGAAACGCTGATCGCTTTCGAGGTAGCCGCAGCATCAGTTCCTGAGCCTGCTAGCCTATTAGGCCTCGCAGCCTTTGGCCTAGTTTCTGCTGGCTCCTTGATGAACCGCAAGAAGCAATCTGCCTAGTTCGACGTTTCTCAAGCCTGAGACTCATTGAACCGATGAGGGTATCGAAAAGCTTCGATACCCTTTCTTTTATCCTGTCAAATTAATAAACACGATATTCTATCTATTTAGGCAGCAGCCTACTTTGGGACATTGCTGATTCAAAAAACATTCCTGAACGATCAAGAGCGATTCTGCTTTACGCTGCCTGTTGAATCCGTCAATCTTGGGGGTTGCGGCTGATTCGAGAAAGAATATAACTGATAAAAATCGGCGAAAAGAGTATCACCAATATAGCCTTCAGAAAAACCTTAGAGGTGGGAACAATTCCCCAAAGCTTGGGATTGTTTTCATAGGACTTCCGCCAATAGCGAAATGATTTAAGTCCGCTCTTGCGGTCAGTCATTTCTTCTAAAGTTCGAAAACAAAGATACTGATAAATTGTGCCTAGGGTTTTTGTTTTAATAGGTTGAAGCTTCAAGGGCGCGACTTGAAATGCCTTATGAACAACTTGTAAGCAGCCTTGTTCAATTTTGTCGACATTGGCAGAGCCAGAGCCTTTGACATTACGATATTAGACTTCTTGATGGGGTCTGACGGCGATCGGAGAATTAGCCGCTAGTCGGATAAATACATCCCAGTCATCGGCGCCATAAATTGCTTCGTCAAATCCGCCTAGCTCTATTAACTCTTTGCGACGGATCAGAGGATTGGAAGCGGTATGAAGGAAGTTCTTCATCAAGAGTTTTTCATAGGCATTTTCGGCATGGCGAATAGGCGGATATGTCCGAATCAAATTCCCTGCTTCATCAATTGTTTTTAACCAGCTGTAAGCAAATGCGGCGTTTGGTTTCGCTTTTAACACTTGCCATTGATTTTCCAACTTTTTCTCATGCCAGAGATCATCATGATCCAGAAAGGCTACAAACTCTGCCGTCGCATGCTGCAAGCCTCGATTGCGGCTTGCAGCGATTCCTGCATTAGCGTATGGAAATACTTTGATTCTAGAATCATTAACAGAAGAAACGAGTGTCAATGAGTGATCTTGTGATCCATCATCAATGACAATAAGTTCAAAGTCTTGGAAGGTCTGATTTAAAACAGTGTCGACTGTCTCCAAGAGGAATTGAGCACTATTATAAGTATTAAGGATGACGGATACACTTGGCATTATGACGTGGAATTGAACAGATTTCTTGGCTTGCCATTTCGAAACAAATTAAATCCTTAGAAAGTGTTGCCTTTTTAATTGAAGATGTCATGTAGCTGACACGGAATGACTCAACTCTTCTGCGGGCAATAGCTCACTCTAATCTCCACTTTTATAATTAAGCAAAAAATTCGAGCAGAAGTAGAAAGGGCTGAGAACTGTAGCCAAACGATAAATCAAATCGAAATTACCTAGAAGCTTTTTTTGAGGGGATGACAAAAAATGGAAGACGGACAACAAGAAAACGAAAACATCATTTGAAATATGGCATGGTGTCAGTATTATCTTTTGCCAGGATTCATAGCGAGCCATCCGAATATGATGGCGACAGAGACCCGTACCCCAAGCAATGCTCAGCAAATATTTTTTGTCTAGTCGATGTTTAGGAATTTTGTGATGAATAAGCATTTTGGGGTTATACCAGATTTCCCAGCCTGCTTTCTGGATATGGGCTAAAACTTCTAAATCTTCGCCAGCGACAAAGGAATTATTGACGCGACCCTTCAAAAGAGTTTGCTCTGGCACGTTATCAAGCCAAGCTTGTCGTCGAACGACTAATCCCGCACCGGGTGGTAACATCCGTTTTTGCGGTCTGTAGCAATGAGCTTGTTCTCCACGGTCTGTAAGTGCTAAGAACATAGCAATCTTTTCGAAGTTCTCAGGGGGAGGTGTTTCAAACTGCCCATGAACTTTACCACCAAAAGCACCTACTTCAGGATGTTGATGAGCAAAATCGGCAACATGCTTTATCCAGCTGGGTGTCGGAATATTATCATCGTCTAAGAAGGCGACAATTTTGCCCTCAGCCTCTGCGATGGCTCGCTGTCGAGCGAAGGCCAGTCCTTTCTTTGGCTCAGATATACAACGTAGAAGATAAGGGTAGGCTGTACTTTTTTGATATTGCTGGACAATCTCGCCAGTATTGTCTTGGCTGGCGTTGTCAATCACCAACACATCCCACAAGATTGAGTCGGTATCTGTCTGAGCACCTAGAGCATCGAGCACTTCTGGTACACGACTTTCGCCGTTATAGGTACAAATTGCCACTGTGATATCGATATTAGCCACGATATTGATTGTGCCTACAGGGAAATCTACGAGATGCGTTAATAGACTTCCCTATTTTTGACGAAAATTGATGAATTAATCGTTCTTTAATTTGAAGTTATCAACAAATAAATCACGGAAATTGTTTTTCTGAATGGCAGAGTAGATGCAGACTCTTTGGGCTAATTAAACCAAAGAGCAAAGAAGAGGAAACGACCGTCAAAGGCGGCCATCAGCTGCCACCAAAAATCAGGATCGGTAAGCGTCCCGGTTTCTAAATAGGGTGCAGCGGCCGTGCCTTGTGCCCAGCGAACGGCATCAAAGGTTTCGGGCTCAGTGAATATTCGCTGCAAGTTCAAGCCTACTGGCTCGGTGCCGCGCCAAAAGGGCAGCAATCGATCGCCCGCTAGGATGGTATCCGCTTCATCCAAAAAGGCCAGCCATTGGTCAATCATCTCCGGCGTTACCGGCACGCCCGGAATCACCCCTGTCTGGTTAGGATTGGGAATCCACTCGTGATCGTCGTCAGTCTCTTGGCGGTAAAGCTCCCAGGTTTGGCGACTCAAGGCCGTCACCTGCTGCAAATGACCCAGCGCCGCTGCCGGGCGATCGCGATCAATCACCGGCAGGGTAATCAGATGCACCAGGGCGATCGCATCTAAGAACGCATTCGGAAAGACGTCCTCAGAGGGCCGTTCTTGGAGAAAGGGGTAGGGAATCTCAGGATTTTGGAAAAATAGATGGGCCGTATGGTCGAACAGCATCGAGTCATCGTGGGCCAGATAAAAATCGAGCAGTGCCGCTAGCAAGTGGCAATAGCCCCGCAGCCACTGCACGTCGCCAGCATCCAGCGTGATCCGAAAGTTAGCGGCTTGCGCTTCGGTGATTTGCGTCCAGGTGAGATCACCATAAATGCGCCACAGCGCTTCGGGATCAGAGCCTTGACCATCGGCATCAAAGTCAAAATAAGCTCGTCCTAGATTGATCCCCAGCTTCACAGTGTCATCGGTGATTGGGGCCAGAGTGGCTTCTGCCAGCAGAATGTCGGCCTCAAACTGCTCTAGCACCTGGCGGGCCTGAGCATTATTGATCGGAGTGGGGATCGGATTTTCGAGCACGGGCAGTCGCAAGATCGGCAAGATGCCCGTCAAAGGACCTTGCGATCGCAGGCCATATTGATACCAAGATTGCCCCAGATTTTCGACCGCATTAGCAAATTGCAAAAAGCCGGTGCCATAGCGCAGCTCGTCATCTTCGACCTGATCGCTCAGCGCTTCGGCCAATTGGGTTGCTCCGGCCTCATCTTGGGCCTGCGCCAGAGCGATATTGACCCGCTCCTCAACAGTGAGAGACGTCGCCGGGACTTGCGCGTTGCCAGGGTAAATCGTCGCGCCCAGCGCTATGAACAATAGCGTTAGTGCTAAAAGACCCGCATTTCGGAAACGCTGATACGAAGGCATCTTGAGGAGTCCTGCTAGAGGGAAGTCAGGGTGCTGAATGGCATTGCCTTCTCACTGTGGCGAAAACCATTCTGCAATAGGTGGGTTAGCAAATATCCTTTACACATCACCCTGACCTAGCACCGGACATCTACGGGGCAAGACGAGCTTTCTTGAGACGATTTTCTTCATACCAGGCAGCGATCGCCGGTACCCATGCTTCGAAGTGGGGCCAAATCGCTTCACACATTTTCTGGGCTTCAAGTTGAGCGTCAGCCTTCCAGCGCAGGTCGAGCAGATGCATCAGCGATCGCGGATTGGCCGACACCACCCAATGCTGGCGCACATCAAAGGGAATCAGGCCCCGAGCATGTTCTTCGGCAAAGCCTGCTTCGATTTTTTCTTGATAGCGATGGCAGGCTTGCAGACACCAATCCAAATCGCGCTGGCGTTCTGCAGCAGTGTATTCATATTTTTTGCCCTGGCGATCGCTGTAAGCGCCGACAGGCCGTAAATAGAAAACTTCGTCCACCTCTCGTTTGCCCACCACCACATCGAGAATGCGGCTGCCCGTATAGCGAAAACTCTGCACATCAAAGCTCAGACCAACGCGATGGGTGCGGATCTGCTGCATTGTGCTGTGGGGAAACCAGCCCACATTCAACACAATTTGAGGATGCTCTAAGGGGCCAAAGTGACCACGCCCGCCCTTGAGCAAATTTTTGATCACGACATCACCAGCCTGCGCTTCACTGGGCCAGGTCTCTCGCTCGTGGGCGACAAACCCCTCAGCGTAGTCTTGGTGCATAGCAGCGTAGATGGTTTGCTGAGGATTGGGGGTTTGAGAAATAACCTCAACGGTAAAGCGATCCATGGGGCTTAGGAAATGTAACGACTAGAAACATGGCAACAGACGGTGACGCGATCGCCACCCCCAGTAAATGCTCCGCTAGACTACCCCTAATCTCGCCACAATCTGGGCGGCCCTCAGTTTCTCTTAACACCTCAATTTTCATTCAGGCGCGTGAGCGTGTTGCCCAAGCCAAGTGAACTTAATGTTAAAGGCTTTGTACAGGAGGCTTTAACATTGCGCCCATCTCATGCACCAGGCTGTTGCTATGTCGGGTGAGATTTGAGCTTGGCCGTGCGATCTCAGTTATAATCAGTGCTTCCGTGACGGTAGACGGTCATTTTTCAGCGTTCAACCGCTACACAGATAGATTGGGGGCGGTCGACAGATCTGCTCGCTACCATCCTCTGGCTAATCGATGACAGACCCTAGATTGGAGCCCCCCTAACCAAATAATTTTTGCACCAGCACACCGCAGTGTCGGTCTATTTTTTCTCTCACAAAGTCTGGACTGACATGCGCGTATAGATCAAAATCCTTGCTGGGATTTGTCCCAGACCGAGAAGCAGAGACATCGATCGTCTCAGGGCTGATATTCAAAAATTCGGCAATCTTGTCAATACTTTCCCGAATATCCTGAGTTCTCAGCACTAGCAGCCGATCGGCAGGTACAGATTTCAGAACGCATTCGTTATGGTCACGCCAGTAGCTCAAATAGCTAGACACTGGCCAGATTTCATCCAAATTTTTGAGCGCTGTCTCTTCCGGTTCATACTCAAAGTCATAACGACCATAACGAGCACGCTCTAGAGCTCGCCATTTGATAGTTGCCGAACGAGTCTTGAGGTTTTGATTGATCTCAGAAGCCAACCACGAAAAGGGTTCACGGACAGTATGAATAAACTTGGCTTCAGGATAAAGTTCAGCCAGTACGGATACCGTGTGATGTAAGTAGTGAGAAGCTTCCATCTCAAGACCGAGTTGGCGATCGCGCCACCGCAATAACGCTTTCCACTGACCTTCAGAGTAGTCCCCCGCCAGGAAGCGAAGAATGTGGGGAATCGTATCATCATCCATCGGCTCATGCTGAGATGAGTAATGAGCAGCAAACATATACCCGAGGGAGTGTGTACCACTACGCGGCAGACCGACACAATAAGCCTGAAAACGACGACTGTTTTGCGTCGGCAGAAACTGTGACCAAGAAGCCCAAAATGCTTGTTTCCGCATCAACTTTGCTTTTTGAGGCTTGGGTGAATAGCCGTACAGATTCATCGCAGGTTTCATATTTGTCATCAGTCTCAACAACCAAGCGCTTTCTGGTCACCCTGCAGAGTACCCAAAGCTTGAAGATTTCCCACCCCAAAATCACCGATTAGGTCAACCGGCGATACAATCCCGGCAATAATCTATGGCCACAGAGAGCATGTCATCTGAGATCCGATTGTCGGTTTCAAGGATGACTCAGCCTAATTCATGAAAATTGTCCGATCGGGTTCCTTATCTACTCTGTATAGAGTTACCGATTAGGTAAGGAGCTGCATTGCCGCCCTCGCGATTGGCTCAGACTCCGCGATTCCGAGCCTTTGTTGGCTCTCTAATGATTCACTACCAACCGATTCAAGACTCTCAAGACCTTTAAATTGCTTGAGGATGACAAAAATAGGTTGGGAAACCCACCTACTCTAAGCTCAGAAGGCATCTATCAAAAAGCTCGATAGCAGCGAAGGGTAAGGCCTGATTGACTGCCAAAAATCCCAACATCGGTGAGACTTTGGCAGTCAGCTTTGGCATGGCCGATCCTACAGTCGAGTTAGGGGTTGAAGAGTTTTGTTAGTCGAGTAGAGCTGAGGCACTTTGTCGAATAACTGTTCAACTAGAGGCCCGCAGTGTAAATTTACCTTTTCTTGAACGAAATCTAAATCGACATGAGCATATAAATCAAACTTTTTGCTGGAATTTTTGCCTGAATGGGAAGCAGACGTGTTGATTGTCTCTGGATGGATGTTCAGGAAATTGGCAATTCGGTCAATACTGTGCTTGATTTCATGGGTTCTCAGCACGAGCAATCGATCTTTAGGAATAACCCTCATGATTAATTCGTTGTGGTCACGCCAGTAGCTTAAGTAGCTCGCAACTGGCCAAACTGCGTCTAGAGCTGCCAGGGCTTTTTCCTCTGGTGCATACTGAAACCCATAACGTCCGTAGCGCGCCCGTTCTATCGCTCTCCACATGGGATTTTCACAGGTTTCGAGGTTCTGATTAATCTCAGAAGCCAGCCAGGAAAGAGGTTCACGGACGGTATGAATGAACTTCGCCTCGGGATACATCTCAGCCAATATTGCTACTGTGTGATGCAAGTAATGGGATGACTCCAGCTCAAGCCCCAGTTTGAGATCGCGGCATCGCAGCAATGCCTTCCACTGATTCTCGGTATACGTTCCACTCAGATGACGGAGAAGATGGCTGATTGTAGTTTTTTTCGCGGGTTCATGTTTGGACGAATAACGCGAGCCAAACATATACCCCAAGGAATGTGTTCCGCTACGGGGTAAGCCCACACAGTAAGCGTGAAAACGACGATTTTTTTGAGCCGGTAAAAACTGTAAAAGAGGAGCCAAAAATGTCTGCCTCTGAATTCTTCTGACTGTTTTTGGCTGAGGTGAATAGCCGTACATATTCATCTTAGCTGTCGAATTCATCATCGGGAAACCTCGAAAACTTTTCATGGTCGTTTCAACACGGGAACATAATTCTGAGGACTCGTGCTAACTGAATTTATTCAGCGAAAAAGATGCTGAAATTTGACAATAAGTCAATATCAGCTAGCGCCAAAAGAGAACTTTTTTGAACGTCTCGTTTAACTAATTTTAGAAAAATCTGTAGGCTCTCACTAAGCCGAAACTGGAAAAAATCCCGTAGAAATGCGAATCACTAGCTGAGCAATTCTCAATTCTCTAAGCTAAAGAATCTGCTCGCTGGGTCTTTTAGCTCGTCGGTGTTACCCCATGAGCGATGGCATAACACAGTTGAGCAACGGTAATGCCCTGCTGTTGTTCAAGATGCTGCTGCGAAAGCTTCACAACGTTGGAGATGAGTCCTAGGTAGATACAGGCCAGAGAACGATGTTCGTTCATGCAGTTGCTGAGACTTGAGCTAGAAGACAATGTTTTTGACGCAGGCACCGTTTCGTTGTTCCATAATTTCGAGGCAGAATCAGGAAAAATACTCTGCGGGAAAAATTTAGGATCGATTCATCAAGATCGGCACTGAAAACCGTATTCAGATATACAGTTATTGGCTTCTTTGATCTCATGCAGCAAAGCTCAACCCTTGATGTTGCTCACAAGATGCCTGCTCAAAAAACTCACCCACTCGTTGCTGGCAGCGTAGAGTCAGTACCGTCTGATTGAGCAACGGAGTTGTCGTTTCCATCGCTGCAAGTTGCCACACAAATCGCGGCTAGCTTTCAAGATATGGCAGGATTCGGAATGCAGAAGTCGGAATACCCTGCAGGAAGGGCAAGCCCTACGGAATTGAAAAAACTATCGAATGGTGATTTCAGCCATCTGGGGTGACCTAATGACCTACGGCTAGCTTTCAAGATATATCCTTGCCAGTTTCGAGCATCGATCAAAACTGATCGCTGCTATTCATGCTCGATCGCCCCTCTTCTTCCTAAGCGCGGTAAGCAGTGACCTAGGGTTCAACATATTCGACCGATCGCTGCACGGCTGCAGGCATCGGTTGCGGTTTAGCCCGTAAGGGTGAGATCGCGGGCTGGCCAGGCGGTAGCTGAGGTTTAGGATGCAAAGCCCGGAGCCCTTCAATCAGAGCCACGCGCACCAGTGGTTCTGATTCGTGAATCAGCATGAGCCGCAAGCAGTCCACCAGATGCGATCGCACCGTCACCTCAGTGCCGGGCAAATAGGTGGTTGAAGTTGCCGACTCGCTGAGACATTCCTGGAGCAACGATCGCACGGCCAGCAGGCGCTTAAGGGGATCAGCCGCCGACAAATCTTGCCATCGACTCTCAGGGGAGGCTACCGATGCAGCGGCCACCGGCGGCACGGCCGCCACGGAGTCAATCGAGCGGGCGCTCATCTCTCGGAGGAAAAACAGCAGGTTGCCCGCGCCGAGCCCCAGCAGAGTAATGGCGGCCCAACTACCACCCAATTGTGACCACGCCGCCGCAAAGCCATAGGTGGTGGCAAAGGCTAAACTGCTGGCCAACAGCGGCGTCTGCGCTAACCGAGCTAGGCGATGATGTAACTGTTGATAAACCGGCGCGAGCTTTTGCCAGGGGAGCTGCTGACCCGACAGCAGAAAGTGATAAGTGAGGGTGCTGGTGGCGATCGCGAGCAATAGCTTGCCATCGACAAGAGCCGCCAGCCAAGCGATCAAAAACCAGCGGCCATAGCGATTGTTACCGCCGTCATTTTGCTGATAGAGCGCGATCGCCGCTGGACTGGCCGACGCTTTCAACGACTTCGCCCCGGAGAGAATCTTGTTTGCTGATGATGCCTGTGCCACGGTTTCCCCAACCAATCGAGTTCTGACATGCTCACACAGCGTTCTGCGAACTGCAACTGATGTAGCCTGCCACCTTAAAGTGCTCCGAGAGTATTAAAGCAATCGTCGGCCTGACCCTAGGCAATTTCGAGCGCCATCAATACAAAACGCAAGACAAAGATGGCAGCAATCATCCACACTACCCAGTTGATTTCCTGCGCTTTGCCCTGAAAGGCTTTAATCAGCGGATAGGCGATGAAGCCAACCGCTAGTCCTTCTGCGATGGAATAGGTCAGCGGCATTAGCAAAATGGTTAAGAAGGACGGAATCGACTCAGCCGGATCAGACCAGCGAATACCCGCCACGCTGCCCATCATCAAAACGCCAACAATCACCAGAGCTGATGCCGTGGCATAGCCAGGAATCGCCGAGAGTAAGGGAATAAAAAAGATCGACAGCACAAAGCAGCCAGCCGTCACCACGGCGGTGAAGCCCGATCGCCCGCCCTCGGTGATACCCGAGGCCGATTCGATATAGCTGGTGACGGTAGAGGTGCCTAACAACGCACCAGCGGTCGTGCCCACCGCATCGGCCATCAGGGCTTGATTGGCTCGCGGCAGAGTCCCATCTTCGGCAATGTAGCCCGCTTGAATGCCGATGCCTGACAGGGTGCCAATGGTGTCAAACAGATCGACAAAGAGAAACACAAACAAAATTGCGAGAAAGTTGGCCCAACCAGCGGTCGCAATTTGCCCCATGCCCACAAAGGCCTGTCCGATCAGGTCAGCAGGCCAGATGGGCAAGCCCACAATGCCGCTGGGCCAAGGCGAAATGCCGAGCAGCCAACCCAACAGGGCGCTGGCCAAAATGCCCCACAGCAAGGCTCCTTTGACTCTTCTGGCCACAAAGGCCGCAGTGATGAGAATGCCCACGATCGCCATCAGTGTTTCGGGGCGTCCGAGGTTGCCCAGGGTAGTCGTGGTGGCTTCTGACGCGACGATAATGCCCGCGCCACCAAAGTCAGGGTTGCCAGACAGGGCAATGTAAGCGATGAACAGCCCGATGCCAGCAGCGGTTGCTCGCTTTAAGCATTCGGGCACGGCGGCAATGATGGCAGCCCGCAGGTTTGTCAGCGTCAGAATGATAAAAAGCAGCCCTTCGATAAAAACTGCGGCGAGGGCGACACGCCAGTCAATGCCCAAGCCCAACACGACCGAAAACGCGAAAAACGCATTGAGTCCCATGCCGGGGGCAAGGGCAATGGGATATTTGGCCACAATACCCATAATCAAGGTGGCGATCGCTGCTGAGATGCCCGTCGCCACCACCAACTCGCCGAACAGATCACCGCTCTCTTGTAAAAAAATTGCGTTCGAAAGAATGTCAGGATTCACCACCAAGATGTAGGCCATGGTGATGAAGGTGGTAGTGCCAGCAATAACTTCAGTTTTTAAGTCAGTTTTCAGGCCCGCGAAGTCAAAAAATCGGGCGATCGCAGTTGGCGCTGGCATTGAATCAGGCGACGAATTATTCATGGCGGGGCACTCGATATCTCAATCAGATAGTCGTCTGATAACCAATCGCCAAAATCTTATTACAGTCGGCGGCACTAGAACTGTTTGAGCACAACACCTACAACGCAATTACTGCAGTATCGTCTAACTCGCGATCACGGCTCCGGGCTGATTGCACTGATGCGGCCGTGCAGATGCGGTCTCATCAGTGGGTGCCAGCAGCTTGGTTGGGTACTTTATGGCTGACGAACGCACCGCAAGTCATGGATGAATCCCTCCGAGAGCTGTATCAGAATGGCGCTTTAGCCCTCAAACAGGCTCGCTATGATGACGCGATCACTAACCTCGAAAGATTTTGCAAAGCGGTCATCAATCGTCAGTCCAAAGAATTTTTTCAGGCTCAAATGTGGTTGATTCAGGCTTACCACAAAGACCAGAAAGATCTGCACGCGATCTCACTCTGTGAACAGCTGACCAAAAGCGACATTCCTCAAGTCAAGCAGTGGGCCCATCAAGCGCTGAGCAAATTAATGGATGCAGTGCCTCCAGCACCAGACGATACCGTCACCGTCTCCAGCGGCTCTTTGGGGGCGGCGCTGAGGGCCGACAGGGCAGCGCCGATGGCTGCACCTGAACCGATCGACAGCATTGTCCCAGCTGCAGCCGCTCCCACTAGCACTTTACCTAGACGGGCTA
>CALCPB010000482.1 GCA_937897665.1 uncultured Halomicronema sp.
ACTGATGGCGGTGGCCACTTTGCTGAGGACACCGAGGGGCGCTCTGATCCTGCGCGCACCAGAGAGCCCAGGAGCAGGGCAGAGCGTGATTGCGCCTTAAACAAAAGCCCCACCCAAGGTGTCAACAGTGCACCCTGAGCAGAGCTTGCCAGTCATTTCAATCTCTAAGTTTAGATCCGGGCCGTGGCTGCAGCCGTGATGTCATCATTTTGAGGATGAATTGCCTTGCCGCCTTGAAGGGAGTCATACAGCCGGTTCAGGGCCTTGAGATAGGCTTGGGTAGACGCCACCACAATGTCGGTGTTGGCGGCATGACCTGAAAACACGCTGTCTTTATGGCGAACGCGCACGGTGACTTCACCGATCGCGTCAATCCCAGCGGTCACCGACTGCACCGAAAATTCGCTCAGCTCGTTCGGAATGCTGACCACTCGGTGAACCGCCTTAAAGGCTGCATCGACTGGCCCAGTGCCGATGGCGACGTCAGTTAGCTCCTCGCCATTCGGAGTGCGCAGCGTAACCGTGGCGGTCGGGCGCGCATGGTCTCCACAAGAAACCTGCACATGCTCTAAATGATAGTGCTCAGGCGCTTGTTGGGTCTCGTCATTCACCAGGGCTACGATATCCCAATCGGTAACGACTTTCTTTTTATCGGCCAAGTCTTTGAATCGCAGAAAGGCGCGGTTGAGTTCCTGATCACCCAATTCGTGCCCCAGTTCCTTCAAGCGAGTGCGAAAGGCATTGCGCCCCGAAAGTTTACCCAACACAATCTGGTTGTTGTTGAGGCCAATCGACTCGGCATCCATGATTTCGTAGGTGAGCTTGTTTTTGAGCACGCCATCTTGGTGAATACCCGATTCGTGGGCAAAGGCGTTAGCCCCGACGATCGCCTTATTGGGCTGCACAAACATGCCTGTCAGGGTCGAAACCAATCGCGATGTTTGATAAATCTCCGGCGTGTTGATGTTGGTCAATGGGGCTTCTGACTCGGCTGGACGACCCAAAAACGGGTTGTAAAAACTACGCCGCACATGCAGGGCCATCACCAATTCTTCTAGCGCGGCATTCCCAGCACGCTCGCCAATGCCGTTGATGGTGCACTCGAGCTGACGCGCCCCGTTTTTAACCGCCTCTAAGAAGTTGGCGACGGCCAAGCCCAAATCGTTGTGGCCGTGTACAGAGATGATGGCTTGGTCGATGTTGGGCACATTTTCACTAATGCCGCGAATCAGATCGCCAAACTCGGTCGGTGTCAAATAGCCCACCGTATCAGGAATGTTGACGGTGGTCGCCCCCGCCGCGATCGCGGCAGTCAACACCTGGTACAGAAATTCTGGCTCAGAGCGCCCGGCATCCTCCGGCGAAAACTCCACATCATCGGTGAACGTTTTGGCATAGGTGACCATTTCTTCGGTGATGGCCAGCACCTCTTCGCGATTCTTGCGCAGCTTGTACTGCATGTGGATGTCGGAGGTGGCAATAAAGGTATGGATGCGACCGTTGGCTGCCGGGGCGATCGCGCGACCTGCTGCTTCAATATCCTGACGGGTGGCCCGCGCCAAGCCACAAATGGTGGGGCCTTCGGGGGTACCTACTTGCTCAGCAATTTGTTGAACGGCGGCAAAATCGCCAGGGCTGGCAAACGGAAACCCCGCTTCAATAATGTCGACCCCCAGTCGTGCCAGCTGCCGAGCGATCTTCAGTTTTTCATCCACGTTCAGCGTGGCTCCTGGAGACTGCTCTCCATCACGCAAGGTGGTATCAAAGATCAAAATCCGGTCGGACTGGGAGGGATTACTCATGGGGTTTCACAGTCAATCAATAAACAACAATCAATTTGTATCGACACGCACCATTCTAATTCCATCTCCCGACCATCTGTCCCTTTTCTAAATCAATAATTAGGGGTTTGCTGACTTTTCGGATGCGCGACGCAGGCGATCGCTAATCAGTCGCTGGGTCGAATAAAACGTTGAGCTGGTCGCCGATATTGGCTCCGCTCAATGAGCTAGTCAGACTACACGTAAGAGTTGAGCTGCGGTGTTTGCCTTGCCAGCGAGGCTACGCCACGCAATGACTTCGAGAGGAGCTACCCCATCGGCAGGACCTAGGCGTCTGTCGATTCAGGAGGCGATCGCCCCTGAAGTTGTTGACAAAGATCGTAGTCAAACCTGGGAATTTTAGTTCTACTTTGTGCCTTAGACGACTGACAACCCAGAAGTGACCTTGAGATTGTAAATGCTGGTATTGTTTCTCAGCAGGTTTGTGTGAAGCGTTTCTTGGGTTTGTTGGGTTCAGTGGGCTTGATGCTAGCAGCTCCGATGGCTGCTGAAGCGGCTCGCTTGTCTTTAGTCGGTAATGTGAAATTAGTAGCGGCCGAATTGCCAGTTGAAGATGCCCGCGTCACGGTCACCTTTCACGGCCATGAAATGGGCATTCACGAATATACAACCCAGCGCCGAATTCGAGTCCGCACTAATGCTGATGGTAGTTTTGAAGCTGTGGTGAAAGTGCCTGACGATCGCTACATCTGGACCCACGCCACAGTTGAGATTGACGAAACTGACATGAGTAAGGCTGCGATTGCTCAAACCCTGTGCCAAATCGATGAACAAGGGGGGGGCTACTGCAGCAAAAGCTTTAACGTCAATCCCTTAGGCAGCCAATAATCCTTGACTCGCTTCTTAATCTCTCCAACCAGAAAGGGCGCTCTGCAAAATCAGAGCGCCCTTTCTGGTTGGAGCATAATTGCCTGATTTAATAGGCGTCGGAGCGCGATAACAGATGAAAAACGGTTCTGAAGATGAGCCGTAGATCGTAAATGGGATTCCAAAGCTCTTGATAAAGCAAGTCAAGCTTGACGACTTCTTCAAAATCTTTGATTGAAGAGCGACCGCTCACCTGCCACTGACCGGTAATGCCGGGTTTGACGTTCAAGCGCTCCCAGTGGTGGCTAGCATAATTAGCCACTTCATCACCAGTGGGGGGGCGCGTGCCGACTAAGCTCATGTCTCCCTTGAGCACGTTCCAAAACTGAGGAAACTCATCGAGACTCGTGCGCCGCAAAAACTGACCCACTCGGGTAATGCGCGGGTCGTTTTCGTTCTTGAAAAGCTGACCCTGTACTTCATTTTTGATCAGAGCTTTTAACTCATCCGCGTTTTCGACCATTGAGCGAAACTTCCAAATGCGGAAGGTCGCCCCATGCAGGCCATAGCGCTCTTGAGAGTAAAAAATCGGGCCGCTACTTTCTAATTTAATGGCGATCGCCACTGGAATCGTGATTAAAGCCAGCACTAAGAGACCAATCAGGCTGCCCAAAATATCAATGCTGCGTTTGATAATGCAAGATGCTGAAGGATGAATAACTGGGGGAAGTTGTCTAGCGGTCATGGTGGCGGTAGCGGCAACGGTTGAGGTAGATGCGAGCGATTCCATAGAACTTCAAGGATTAAGTTTTCGGGAGACTTGTAAAACTGCGTATTTACACTCATGCACTCTGTTAAGGAAAATCTAACGAACTTCTATGTTTTCCCCAGTGCTAATTGAGGTGTTTTGAACAAATTTGCGGGATCTTTGCATTCGCATGAAGCTTTCATGAAGCTAATGCGATGGTCTTCGAGGGGAAACTGTTGGGTTGCTCAAGCACTTGATGTTTTGAGCGATCGCCGCCGCTGCTGTTGATGCGGAGTGGAGCTTTTGGGGTCAGGCATGACGGATAGATTGCCAGCCTGCACCGGGGGCTTAATCTCTGATCTTGTGCTCAGTAGCCGTTAATACCGGTTCTCAATTACGAAGTAATTTCTGTGGCAAGACGAAATAACCCCAGAACTCGGGACGCCCAAAGTAGCGTGGTCTCGCAGAAGGGTGGTCAGCACTGCGATCGCTCACAGATGCCCTAAATCGCCGCCAGGAGGGTGGGTTGGGTAAGCTGCCGTACTTTATCAAGCCTCCGCCCAGTGGCTGATGCGTTTTGCTCAACAAGCTGCGGGCATCGTTTGTCTGGTCGCGTGACCCCCAGACCGTTTGTGCGGCCAGGAGACGGGCGCGGTGATTCTCGCAACAGCGTGGGACACGTCATGGCAGCCGGGCACATTAATAGCGCCTATGGTTTGCGCTGTATGAACAGACCCTAGAGAGTTAAGAGCTGCCATCACTCGTTATGAATCTGCTGAAAGATGTCTTTATTTCTAACGGACGGGCCGACAGCCGAGAATTCGCCCAACACCTGTGCAATCGCTTGACCGAGGCTGGCTACACCGTTTGGTTTGACTACAACGACATTCCTCCCGGCAAAGACTATCAGCTGCGCATTAATGACGGCATCGCCAAAGCCGACAACTTTCTGTTTATCATTTCGCCCCACGCGACTAACTCGGCCTATTGTCGCAAAGAGATCGACCTCGCGATTGCGCTCAACAAGCGCCTAGTGCCGATCATGCACGTTGAGCAGATCAGCAAAGAAACTTGGCAGCAGCGTCATCGCCACAGCCGCGAGGCCGACTGGCAGGCTTATCAAGCGACGGGCAAGCATTCTTGTTTTACGCATCTACATCCTGAACTGGCCAAAATCAACTGGAACCAGGTGAGCTTTCAATCTGGCATCAATGATTTTGAGCAGTCATTTCAGGCCCTGGTCGGGCTCTTTGAGCAGCAGCGAGACGTGGTGCATCAACATACGGTGTTGCTCACACGGGCGCTGACATGGGAGCAGCAGCATCGGAAAACGCCGTCGTAACGGGTGGGTGATGCCTGCCGCCAGGGGATAGATTGGCTACAGGCTCGCTTTCAAGACCGGCAGTCTCCTGGCCAACCGACCGATCTGCAGTGTGAGTTTATTGCCGAGAGCCTCAAGAATGCCAAAAACTTGATGACTCAAGTGTTTTTGGCTTACGCCGAAACCGATCGCGCGGTGATGGAGCCGGTGCGCCGCTCTCTGTGGCGAGCCGGTATCACCGTCTGGACCAATACGACTGACCTGCAACCCGGAGCCGACTTCCCCCAAGCCATCCTGCAGGGGATTGAGCAGGCAGACAACCTGGTTTATTTGCTCTCCCCGGCCTCGCTCGAATCATCCTACTGTCAGCGAGAACTTAGCTACGCGATCGCCCTCAACAAACGCATCATTCCCATCTTGGTGAGTCCGGTCGAGGCGGCCACCTGCCCGCCAGAGTTGAGTGACTTGCACTATATCGACCTCACTGGTAACCCGCAGGTTGGTGATTATCAGGCTGACGAGAGCGAACTGCTGCGGATTTTGCAGACCGACGATGAATATTATCAAACCCACAAACTGCTGCTGGTGCAGGCGCTGAAATGGAAGCAGCAGCACCGCAACCCCAGCATTTTGCTACGGGGCTATAATCTGCGACAGGCGGACATTTGGCTCAAAACGGCGCAGACGCGCAGCCAGCACCTGCCCACCCCCCTGCAGGCCGATTTGATCGAGGAAAGTCTGCGGCAACCGCCGCCCAGTTCCTTAGATGTCTTCATTTCGTATTCCCGCGCTGATGCTGACTTTGCGCGGCAACTGAACGACACCCTGCAGATTTACGGCAAGCTGACCTGGTTTGACCAAGAAAGCATCGCCAATGCCAGCGCTGACTTTAAGACCGAAATTCGGCGGGGCATTGAAGTTTCCAACAACTTTGTGTTCATTTTGTCGCCGCGCTCTGTGCAGTCGCGCTACTGCGCTGAGGAGGTGGAATATGCTGCAAAGCTCAACAAGCGCTTCATCACGATTCTGCATCAGCCTATCGATCTAGAGGGTTTGCATCCTGCCTTGGCCCAGGTGCAGTGGCTCGATTTTACCCCAGCTGAGCGCGACTTTTGGGAAGATTTTAACCAGCTGGTGCGCGTACTTGAAACCGATCGCGAATATCTGCAGAGTCACACCAAATGGTCGCAGCAGGCAATCGAATGGCAGCAGTTGCAGCAGAGCCCAGACTTGCTACTGCGGGGCAGCGAGTTTGCGATCGCCGAAGCCTGGCTGCAAGCCGCGATCAAGGAGCATAAGCAGCCCGCACCGACTGAGCTGCAGGTGAACTACATTGAAGCGAGCCAAGCCGCAATTGCCGCAGAGGTGCGTCAAGAGCAGCGGCAGCGGGTCATCTTGCGATCGCTGCTGGGCATCATGACCACCGTTGCCCTGGTGGCAGCAGGCACTGGCGTCTGGGCTTCCCACAGTCGTCGCCAGGCGATCAAGAGTGAAATTCAAGCTCTCGCGGCCTCCTCAGAGGCGCAATTTATTACAGGCCAATCTTTTGATGCCTTGGTGACCGCCCTCAAAGCCGAAGACCGCCTGCGCGGTGCGCATTGGTTAGCTCACGACCGTCCCCTGCACGATCGCGTCACAACCGCCTTACAACAAGCGGTTTATCTGGGACGCGAAATTCATCGGCTCGAAGACTTTGAGCGCCTTGTCAGTGTGGCTAAATTTAGCCCCGATGGTCAGACGCTGATCACCGTTGATGAAGAACAGATCAAACTCTGGACGCCCGATGGCCAACGTCTGAAAAATGCCGCTGGTTTACCCATCGCACCGCTCGAACATGCCGGTCAATTCAATAGCGTTGTATTCACCGCCGATAGTCGAGCGCTAATAATGAGCGGTTGGGATCCCGTTTCGGGTCAACCCTCAATCCAACGGTGGGATTTGGCAGGCAATGCCCTGCCGACACTGTCCTCAGAGACTACATGGCAGTGGATTGCTCCTAGCCCCGATGGCCAAACCATTGCGACATCGGATGGCAATAGTATTCGACTCTGGCACCCCGATGGCACCCTGCGCACAGACTTGCCCAATAGTGCCGCTGTCGGCTGGTTGAGCAGCTTAAGCGAATTGGGACAAAACGGCTTTAGTGAAGACGGGCAAACGCTCGTGGTTTTTGAGGGCGATCGCCAATTAGTGAAGCTATGGCGACTTGACGGTACCTATCAAGAATTTGTCGTCCCTGACGAGTTGCAGTATCGGGCGCTCAGCCCCGATGGCTCTAGGCTGATCTTTTCTGGCGATGACCAACTGCAGGTTTATCAGCCCGACGGCACTCAGCAGGTCACCTTGGCACAGAGTCAGCTGCCCCAAAATGCCACGCTAGGCACAGTCGTCTTGAGCGCTGATGGCCATATTGCTGCTAGCTACACCTTTAATCAAGCCAATCGTGGCCCCTTCGTCCGGCTTTGGAACCCCGAGGGCGATCTCATCGCTGCTCTCGACGGTCATGATGCCTTCATCAGTACCATGAAGTTCAGCCCCGATGGGCAACTGTTGGCGACTGCCAGGTATGACAAAACGGTCAAACTGTGGCGCTTAGATGGCACGCTGGTCGACGATCTGCCCGGTCATGCCGACTGGATCAACAGCCTAGATTTCAGGCCGGATGGGGCGGTCTTGGCCACAGGCAGCTACGATGCGACCCTGCGCCTCTGGAGTGTTGATGTCAATCTGGCTAAAAGCACCCAAGTTGACCAGCACTTTGTAAACCCAGACCAAACGCAATTTGTCACAGGCATGACGAATGGACCGGTCAAACTTTGGCAGGCAGATGGTAGTCCCATCGCAACCCTAACCGAGCAAAATGCTGGAGTCGTGAATGCAAACTGGAGCGCTGACGGCAGCACCCTGGTCACGACGGCTCAGCAGGCTCCGGTCTCTTTTGGGCCGGTGCAGTTGTGGAGCGCTGACGGCCAGCGGCAAGCCACCCTGATTGAGCAAACCGAGACGACCCCAAAAGATACGACAAGCGAGCTAGTGACTCGCATCAGCTCCGATGGTCAGCGCATTATTACGATCGCTCAAACCCCAGAAACCTATGGCCCCGCCCGGCTCTGGACCCAGGACGGGCAGTTACTCGCCACGTTGATTGAGCCCCTGCCCAAAGCCGAGGGCTACACTGAAAACCACCATTATCACAATGCGATTGCCTTTACCGGCGATGGCCAGGCGATTGTTACCCAACCCGAAGGGGTGGAGGGGGATGGCCCCGTGCAGCTGTGGAATATTGACGGTGACCCCATCACGACCCTCATTGCTCCGATGATGCGAGCCGAGGCAGCCGCTGAAGCGGCTTATGTCGGCAGACAGGTATTCAGCAGCGAATCAGGCAGTACCCTCGTCACTCTGCCATATACCTCAGAGATCTACGGCCCTGTCGAGCTTTGGGATAGCAGCGGCCAGAAGCAGGCAACCTTAGTGGAGGCGATCGCGATCGCCGACGATGAAGAGAGAAGTTCAACCTGGATTGACGTTAAGCTCAGCCCTGATGGTGAAACGATCTCGACTGTGGTGAGATCACCCCAAAATCCTGGCCTTGTTCAGCTTTGGGACGCTCAGGGACAGGCCATCGCCACCCTCATGGCAATTGAGGAAATGGCTGAAGAAGACGATATCAACGTCTTATTCACCTTCAGTCCCACGGGTGATACGTTTGTCACCCAACAATATTCTTCAACCACTTATGGGCCGGTGCAACTGTGGCGTCAGAACGGCGAACTCATCGCCACCCTGATTGAACCGATGGCTAAATCTGAGGATGAGGCCCAACAAGCCATCGATATCCGGTTCGGTGAAGATGGCCAAACTCTCATCACGACCGTTCCCAATGGAGCCGTTCAACGCTGGCAGACCGAAACTGGCACCCTGATTAATACGGTGATGTCCAGTCTCGATTCGAGCAACCCTTGGGGCCTGATCGTCAGCCCCGATGAAACGTTGTTAGCCGTACCCATCGGGGCCAAGACCTACGAAATTTGGGACGTGGAAGGGCAGCGATTGAGAACAATTCAAGGGGATGGGGATGCTACAGCGCCGCAATTCAGTGCTGATAGCCAAATGTTTGTGGTGGGTAACTATGACAATCGGGTCAGACTTTGGCACCGTGACCAGAGCAGCTTGATTACCCTAGGGGGCCATGAATCGCCACCCACGAGCTTGTTTTTTGCCCCCGACAGTACCCAGCTCGCCTCAGCGGATAATCGCCAACTGATTTTGCATCAGCTTGATGGTCTTACGGATTTAGATAACTTGGTGCAGATGGGGTGTGAGCGAGTCGCGACGCATATCTTGCATAGCGCCGAATTCGGCGAGGGCGATCGCCCACTTTGCCAAACCGTACTCTCTGCAGGGCAATAAAGAGAAGGGGCGGCGATGACAGTGCTGATCGTCACAACGAAGAAAGGTTCCGGCAAGCCCCGAAACCTTGCAACTACACCTTATTGCACTCCCTAAAGTTCTGTCTCGCGAGCAGGGAATGATCGGCTAGATTAGCGCCAAGTGCGCTCGCCCTCTTCGTTGACGCGGGCCTGACGAATCACATCTGAAATTTCTTCGGCATCATCGACATGGTGTAGAGCTTTCTGTCCTTCTTCAGGATCGTCCACCACAAAATAAGTGGGTACTACGACGCGATCGCCCGTAATATCAGCAGTGTCAACGGCAACCTGCTGCGCCTTCTCTTCCACTGACTTCTCGGGGTGGCGTACATCGCCGGGGTTCAGGGGTTGGTCACTATGCTCAAGGACTTCTCGGTGGGCCGCCTTTTGTTCCGGAGACACCTCCTCAGGCGTCAGTGGCTGTCGAATTTTCTGCCCGTCCTCTTTAGAGTGTTGTTGAGTATCCATATATGACCTCTTCTCTTACTGCTACAGCCAGCTTAAAAGCCATCCTGGTTTGACTACATCGCTCTGCAGGGTCACATTTCGGCGCGGCGACTCACCCAAAAGCCAGAAGTTTCCCTACTGCGTTTGGGCCAGGGAAATGCCTTAACAGCGATCACCCTGATGTTCACTGCAGACGTCACGACACCCATGAGAAATTAGGCCCCGACAGTAATCGACTGGGGGTAGACCTTAGCTTTTCCGAGAACATTCATAACCAAAAAGTTGAAACGAAGCGATCGCTCACTTTGCCAAAACGGACTCTCTGAATTAAGAGATTTAGGCATAGAGCACTGCGACTGCCGTGTCGTTGGCCATCATTGAGCCGTCGCAAATAGCCCAGAGTACATACTCATCAACCTTTGCGGGCTTGTTGGTGTACCTTGGGGCCTTTATCCAGCGTCATCTTTGGCCGTAACTGGAATGTCAAAGTGCAGTACTTCTGTGCGAATTCCCAGCTTCGTATAAAGCGCGATCGCCGGTGCATCTTCCCTATCTGCCTGCACATAGATCACCGAGGCGGCCCGCGCTGCGGCAATCGTTTTGAGTTTTTGGATCAACGCTGTTGCAATCCCCTCACGTCGGTGTGCTGCGGCCACCGCCAGATCATAGATATAGATTTCGCTGCGCTCTTGCTCAAACTTTTGCAGTTCGTAGGCGGCGATGCCGCCAACTACCGAGCCCTGCTTTAAGGCGGCCAGAGCAATGAAAGAATCGCTGGCGAGTAAGCGCTTGAGATAGCGCTGGCTGGGACGAGCCGCTGTATAGGTTGCCTCATCCTCGAACGCTGCGCCGAAGGTGGTCATCATGTCTGCCATCAGCGCCCAGTCTTCAGCGGTCAGCCTACGAATACTGAAGGGAGAAGATAAAAATGACATAGGCTAACGTGAGGGCAAATTCAGCGGCGACGGCGGCCAACAGTTCATTTTGGCATTCAGTTTGAGGCACGCTCGATATTATGCTATCTAAACGCCCAGAATGATTCTCAACAAGCTACTGTAGGGGCAGTTCACACATGCAGCGTTACTACACCGGGGTATGAGGTCTTCCCAGATTTTGCTCATGATCATGACTAGCTGCGGGCTGCTCCGAGCACCCGCCGTCATGGCGCTTCCGCCCCCCACTGACACGCCGGAAGAAGTCTTGAGAACCGAGATTATTTTAGAAGCGCGATCGCCCCTGACTGGCGAACCCCTCAGCGCGGCTGAATATCTTGAACTCCAAGAAGACCTTCGGCAAAATCAGGAACCACTGCTGTCTTCGCAGGTGCGCGAAACGGTTTTTCTCCTGCAAATCAGACGAGTTCTAAAGCCGATCATTCCATTAATTCCCTAATGTCTGGGCCGAGTTGCCGAGTGCAAGCAATAAAAGTGACCGCTTTGACCCTGAGAACAGATATTCTTTACAAAGTTTTGTTAATCTATTCTCCAGATATTACATAAGTCACAGCCTCCCAAGTGGGGTGCCAATTTTCAATACATCGTCTGAAACGTCTTAATACAAGGTTATCTATGCCTGTTACAGTCGCCCCCGAGCAAATCGATCGCATCGTTTGGAATCAACACCACGACCCTTTTGAGGTGCTAGGGCCGCATTTGATTCAGCAAGACGGCAAGACGGTGTGGGCGGTGAGGACGTATCTCCCTAACGCGTCTCAAGCCTGGGTGGTGCTGCCAGAAACCCGCAGTGAGTTGGCGATGGCCGCTAGCCATAACCCTCACTTTTTTGAATGTGTTTTAGAAGTTCAAGATTTGCCCAACTACCAGCTCAAATATCAGGAAGGCGAACACGAACGATTTATTTATGATCCCTACGCCTTCAAAACCCGTCGGATCACCGACTTTGATATTCATCTGTTTGCAGAAGGCAACCACCACCGGATTTACGAAAAGCTCGGTGCCCACACCGCCGAACTCGAAGGCGTCTCAGGGGTTTATTTTGCCGTTTGGGCACCCGCGGCTCGCAACGTATCGGTGCTCGGCGATTTTAACTATTGGGACGGGCGCAAGCACCAAATGCGGCTGATTGGCAACGGTATTTGGGAGCTCTTTATCCCCGAAACTAGTGTCGGGGAGCACTATAAGTTTGAGATCAAGAATCACCACGGCCATATTTACGAAAAATCTGACCCCTACGGATTTCAGCAGGAAGTACGCCCCAAAACCGCTTCGATCGTCGCCGACCTCGATACTTACGATTGGCAAGACGCTGATTGGATGGAAAAGCGTCGCTCCACCGACCCGCTGACGCAACCAGTTTCCGTCTATGAAGTGCATCTAGGCTCTTGGCTGCACGGCTCTTCGGCAGAGCCTGCCCGGCTGCCTGATGGCACCGTAGAACCGTCAGTGCAGGTGGCTGAACTTAAGCCCGGCGCGAGATTTCTCACCTATCGAGAACTCGCTGCCAAGCTGATTCCCTATGTGAAGAAACTCGGGTTTACCCATATTGAGCTGCTCCCCGTCGCCGAACATCCCTTTGATGGCTCATGGGGCTACCAGGTCACCGGTTACTATGCCGCCACTTCTCGCTATGGCAACCCCGAAGACCTGATGTACTTTATCGATCAGTGTCATCAAAGTGGTATTGGCGTCTTGGTGGATTGGGTGCCAGGTCACTTTCCTAAAGATGGTCATGGCCTGGCCTTTTTTGATGGCACCCACCTGTATGAGCATGCCGATTCCCGCAAGGGCGAGCATAAAGAGTGGGGCACCTTAGTCTTTAATTACGGTCGCAACGAGGTTCGGAATTTTCTCGTTGCGAATGCGCTGTTTTGGTTCGACAAATATCATATTGACGGCATGCGGGTCGATGCGGTGGCCTCGATGCTCTACCTCGACTACCTGCGAGAACCAGGAGAGTGGATCGCCAATGAATATGGCGGACGAGAGCATATTGAAGCGGCTGACTTTTTGCGTCAGGTTAACCATTTGCTGTTTAGCTACTATCCCGGCATTCTCTCGATCGCCGAAGAATCAACCTCTTGGCCGATGGTGTCTTGGCCGACCTATGTGGGGGGATTGGGTTTCAATCTGAAGTGGAACATGGGCTGGATGCACGACATGCTGGACTATTTCCACATGGATCCGTGGTTTCGGCAATTCCATCAAAACAACATTACCTTCAGC
>CALCPB010000483.1 GCA_937897665.1 uncultured Halomicronema sp.
ATTGCGGTGCGATACCCGCGGTGGATTGGGTGGGTATTGCGGCGTCAGTGGCAGCTCAACTGGGACGATATCACCGCTTTGAAGCCTCGAACGACGGGGCAAGGGGGGCTGGTTTATTACTTTACGAGTGATGGCCAGCAGGCTTATTTGCTACCGATGCGTATTGCTGGGTTTGCAGAACTGCTGCGTTACGTCGAGGCTCACACCGCGATTGATACTCGTGATGTGAAACCTCTAGCACAGCCCTGGATGTATCTCATTTTGGGCGGCCTGAGCTTACTGTTACTGGCAGTTGATGGGTGGACCCTCTGGACGGCGGCTCACTTTGCCGGGGTCAGCTGAGTGAACACCTTATTTGAATTGGACACTGTTGGCCTGATGGCAGGCCAGGGGATGCCCCCGATTTTAGACTCAATCTCTTTACGCCTGTATCCTGGAGAATTTGTCGCGCTGGTGGGGCCTGCGGGTGCCGGAAAATCGTCCCTGTTCAAACTTATGAATCGGCTTCGCAGTGCTTCATCGGGAACCATTTACTTCAACCAACAGGCGATCGCCACAATCCCTGTTTGCGAGCTACGCCAACAGGTGATGTTGGCGGGGCAAGACAGCCGACTGTTAGGCATGACAGCGCAGCAAGCTCTGCACTATCCACTGATCCTGCAAAAGCTGCCAGCCAGCGATCGCGAAGCCCGAGTGGCAGATTGCCTTAACCGGCTGCAGATTCCCCAAGAATGGCTCAACAAAACCGAACTGGAACTTTCGGGTGGGCAGCAACAGCAAATTGCGATCGCGCGAGCACTGGTTACACAGCCTCAGTTATTACTGTTAGACGAACCAACCTCAGCGCTAGATCTAGGGGCAGCTCACCGCATCTTGTCGACGATTCAAGCTCAGGTCAAGGAACAAGGACTCACCGTTGTGATGAGCAACCATCAGCTTGAAATCGCGCAAAAGTTTTGCGATCGCCTGCTTTATCTAGAGCAAGGACGTCTTTTGCAAGACCGGGCGGCATCCACTGAGGACTCGCAGGGTATGCGCGGACCCCTCTAAAGTGCCGATGCTCACGCCCGCGAAGACTGCGGTGATGACTCTGCACGGAAAAGTCAGCGCCATCAGGGAACGCCTGCCGGAGAAGTTGTAGGTCTCAGGATGTTAGAAGAGGTGCGCGCGGTTATAGGTGACCACGGAAAAGACGTAGGTTGCTCCGGGCGTTTTGGCACGGCGATAGTGCGTTTTAGTGGTGATTGATGCGTGACATTAGGATTGACAGATGGGCGCGTCATCAAACATTTATGAGTTGGGTTTTCTGGCGGCACCCAACCTATGGCAAGGGGCGATCGCACTGTCCCAGGCCTCTGTATGTGTCTCTGTGCCTTGCTTTTGGAGTTTGGCTGTCTTGCTGAGCCTAAAATTGAGCCTAGAAAAAGCGTTCTGAAACACTAGATTAGCTTGTTGCTTGAGTCATTGATTGCGGCGCGGGGCAACCATCCAAACTTGCAAAAACCTGAGACATCACGGGTTCATCTCGATCGCTCGCCAGTCGCCAGAGCCGATGAAGGCAGCCCAGTAATAGGGGTGGCTGTATTCGTCACTATTGAGGAATGCCAGTTGAGTTTCCCGCAGGGAAGCATCGCGGGGAGTACCAGAGATGAGGCGATCGTAGTAATCGACCATCAGCTCTTGGGTGGCGATATCATCCACCTTCCACAAGCTAATCACCTGGCTATGAGAACCTGCGAGCACAAAAGCCCGACGCAAACCATACACCCCTTCGCCTGCAGCCAATTCTCCAAGACCGGTTTCACAGGCCGAGAGCACCACAAGTTGAGTCCCACTCAGGTTCATGCCAGTGACTTCTAGGGCAGTCAAAATACCGTCTTGGTCAGGGCCACTCTGGCCCTCTGCCGCTGCGCCTGCCAAAATTAGCCCTGACTGCAGCAGTGGATTGAGCGTCTCTGCAGTGGGCTCAAAGAAACCGTGGGTCGCAATGTGCAAAATGCTGGGCTGAGACTGCTGCTTGAGCAACGCTTCGGTGGCATTCGTTTTGGTGTAGACCTCAGCCCTCGGTAGCTTGGGGGCAATCAGATCGACTTCAGCTTGGGTGCCCGGTAGAGCGGGGAAGATGCGGCTATCAAAGTCGATCGCTCGGGTATCGGCTTGCGCCACTACTTCGCCTGGGCGACCGTAAATCGGGTTGCCTACCAACACAGCTGGATTGTTACTAGCGGGGGTATTTTCTAACCGCAATAAGTCGCGACCCGAGGTGAGATAGCGAAACTGATAGGATTCCACCAGATAGTCACCAGACTCATCGACCAAGGCTTCGAAGGGAATCAAGTTGAGGGCACCCGCTGGAGAGATAAAGACGGTGGTGGTATCTCCCAGCAACTCCCGGACTGGAGCCATGACCAATTTTTCTAGATCTTGGGCCTCGGCTTTGAGCTGGCCGAGCGGTGTGTTGGATGACGCCAAGCTCTGGGATAGCGTCTGCACGGCGGCATCAATGGTGGCTGCTGGGCCTAAATCGATACCTTGAATCGTGCCATTGGGCTGCAAGATATAGGCGGCATAGTGATCGTCACCATACCGCTGCTGGATTGGGCCAGTGGGGTTGACCGGTCGATAGCGAGTGAACTCGACCAGAGTGGTCGCTGGGGGTAAAGCAGCCTGAATCTCAGTGACCGATGGCGAAGCAGTCACATTGGCAAAATTAGCACTGAGACGGCTGAGCTGATCTTCAAGGCTAGTGATCTGGTTTTGCAGGGATTTGGTCTGGGTTTGATGATTTTCAAAATCCTCAGACGGTGAGTTCACGGCGAGGTTAGCAAGTTGAGTATTGGCTGCATTCAGCTCATCCAAAAGTGCTGCGGCCGCGGGGTCAGCAGCCAATTGATCCTGCAAGTTGGTAAACAGATCGAGTACGCGGCTTTTGCGTTGCAACAGAGTCGTGATTGCGAGGTGCGCTGCGTCTGCATCAGTCGGCAGGCTACTAAGATGTAACGTGACAGTGGTATCGACGGTCCATGTTCGTGTGTTTAGGTAGGCGCGTTTTTGGGCATCAGAACCCCCTAACAGATTACGGCTAAAGACGATTTCTTGATTGGCCATGCCCCGTCTCAAGTTGTCGAGGGCGGCTTGGGGCTGGCCTTGGGCATAGTATAGACCAGCCAGATTGATGAGGTTATCGGCAGTGACAGGGTGGTCAAGGCCAAAGATTTGTTCACGAATCGCCAAAGAACGCTGATAGAGGGGTTCCGCCGCCTTGTAACGGTCCAGAGATCGGTACACCCCAGCCAAAGTATAGAGACTGCTGGCGACATCGGGATGGTCGGGGCCTCGCTGCTGCTCTCTAACCTCTAGGGAGCGTTGGGCAAGGGAAATTGCTTCGTCAAAGCGCTCCATCAACCGATACAAATCGGCCAAATTATTGAGGTTGGTGGCGACCTCAGGATGATCAGGGCCATAGGCCTGCTCACTTATTTCTAGGGCGCGCAGCAAAAGAGTATCTGCCTCGTCATAGCGCTCGGTCGACTGGTACAGCAAGGCTAGATTATTGAGACTGGCACCGGTATCAGGATGGTCGGGGCCTAACGCTTGCTCGAAACTCTCCAGAGCGCGCTGATAGAGGGTTTCTGCTTCTACGTCGCGGCCTAGGGATCTATACAGTTCGGCTAAATTGTCGAGGCTGGCAGCGGTGTGGCGATGACCGAGCCCTAAAGCTTGCTCACGAATCTCTAGAGCCTGACGGTAGAGGGGTTCGGCTTTGTCATAACGGCCCCGTGATTGGTGCAGCCAGGCTAGATCATTGAGGCTGTCAGCAACACGAGGATGGTCGGAACCGAGTTCTTGATCACGGAGTGCTAAGGCTTGCCGATATCGAGATTCGGCCTCGTCATAGCGGCCCGCCGACTGATATAGCACAGCGAGGGTAATAAAGATGTTAGAAACATAGATAAGGTTGGAACCTAGCTGTTCCTCGCGAATCTCTAGAGCGCGCTGATAAAGAGGTTCGGCCTCGTCATAACGGCGCAGCGTCTGATACAGCTTGGCTAAATTATTGAGGCTGTAGACGGTGTAATCGGGATCATCGCCGTAGGCTTGCTCATTAATGGTTAGGGCTCGTCGAAAGAGGGTTTCGGCCTCGTCATAGCGGCACATCGCCTGGTACAACCCGGCCAAACTATCGAGACTGTAGACAATATCGGGATAATAGGGGCAGTCATAGGCGACTTGGTCGC
>CALCPB010000484.1 GCA_937897665.1 uncultured Halomicronema sp.
AGCACTGACCAGGCCTGCTACCGTAAAGCGGGTGGCGTTGCTCAATCAGCGCCACCCACCCGCTTTACGGTAGAAAAAACTACACAGTCGATTAAGCCTGGACTGGATAAACGCTGATTTTCTTGCGGTCTTTGCCTTTGCGTTCAAAGGTGACAATACCGTCAGCGAGCGCGAATAAAGTGTCATCACCACCCCGGCCAACGTTATTGCCAGGGTGAAACTTGGTGCCGCGCTGCCGCACCAAAATGCTGCCTGCCGTGACGGCTTGCCCGCCGTAGCGCTTGACGCCTAGGCGCTTGGCATTAGAGTCGCGACCGTTGCGAGTACTACCGGTACCTTTCTTGTGAGCCATAATCTTTTCCTAACGACTAAATTCTCTTAGCAAACTACGGGAATGGTTACTCTTCTTCGGTGGCCGCTGAGCTAGTAGCGACAACTTCTACGGTAGCAGATTCATTCACCGCATCATCAGCTGGTGGCTCCGTGGTTTCATCAGCATTACCGGCCAAAACTTTACCCTTCAGGCTGATTGAATCAACCATCAAACGAGTCAGTTCTTGACGATGCCCACGCTTCTTGCGCGTCTTCTTTTTGGGCTTCATTTTATAGACAATGATCTTGCGGCCCCGAAGGTGGCGCATCACCGTGCCTGAAACTGTAGCCCCTTCAACCAGCGGCTGCCCCACCAAACTCTCTCCGTCGTGGGAGACGAACAAAACTTTGTCGATGGTGACATTGCCGTCTTCTTGCACATTTAGCCGATTTAAGTCATAAAATCGACCGGCCTCAACGCGAAGCTGCGTGCCACCCGCCTCAATAATTGCGTAAGTCATTTGCTTTCCTTGCGATCGCCGTACAGGCACAGCACTGCTGTTTTGAGTTGAGCCTGATCCGAGCTGTTTATAGACGAACCCTGATTATCTGCTAAGCAAGAAGATAATGTCAACTAGAGATTGTGGGCGAGAGGGCTTTAGTATTACCGTTTTCGAGCAAAGACCCCTGAAAACGCCACCACAAAATCTGAGAAACAGTTCTGAATCTGAACAGTTGCCTTGGCATCGGCATCGGCCCAGGGCAAATTGCGGCCAGTGGGGGAGTCACAATTTCGCCCAGTTGATGCACTCAAGAGATGGATGTCTGGGTCGCGATCGCCTCAACTGAGAACTGTTCGTTACTGTCTAATCGCCAGCTTGATATCATTGCTACTTGCCCTTTTACAACGGACAAAATCGGGTACGAATAACCCGACCAGGCCAATTGCCGATCGCGCTCTGAGGGCACTGCCGGAGCATCAGGGTGAGAATGATAAACGCCCAAAATGATCCAGCCGCGATCACGGCTGTCACGCTGAGCCGTCATCAGCGATCGCGGATCAATCCAATAGCGATTGTCTTGGCTGACTGGAGTTACTGCATCTTCGTCATCAAAGGGATTTACCTCGGGAGTCCATTGATTTTCTAAGGGTCTCAGCTCGTGAACCCAGCGGTGATCCGGTGCTAACTCTTGGCGACCGAGTAGTAGGCCACAGCATTCAGCCGGATAGATGGCCTCGGCGTGGTCGGTCATTACTTGCAAGTGCACTTTGGTCAGAATTAGCGTCATAGCGCGGCATATCCATGACAAAACAGTCGCCTGAAAGTCTGCTTGACGTTCTTTAATCTGGGGCAGATGGGTTGGTGAAATGTACCTTTAAATGATTGACGACCTGGTCTAGCGAGATCGCCCGAGAGGCCTTGAAAAGGACACAATCACCAGGCTGCAGCAGTTTCTTTAGCCGTTCTTGTAAGGCATGCGGATCATTAAAAGACTCGGTGGGGACAGGGCTCGCGCCGCTAGCTAAGGCTTCGGTTTCAGCTGGCTCAGCCAACGTGAGCAGAGCATCCAGGGACAAATCCTGCACGGTTTGACCAACCTGTCGGTGCAACCGTACAGAATGTGCTCCCAGCTCTTTCATCGTTCCCAAGACCGCGATGTGGCGGCGGCCAGGCGTTTCTTTCAACAAGGTGAGAGCAGCGGTCATCGACTCAACCCCGGCATTGTAGGTTTCATCTAAAAAAACAAGATGATTCGGCAAAGTCACCCGAGTCGACCGCCCACTGGGTACATCAACTTTGAGGCCGGATTGCAGCGTTTGCCAATCCAAGCCCAGGGCTTTCATGACGGCGATCGCGGCTAACAAATTGGTGGCATTGTGTTTACCGGGTAACGGTAGCGGCAGCTTGACCCCTTCTACCTCTAACCAGTCACTATCAATCAGCCTGCCAGCGACATCTCCAGCTTCTAGCCCAAAGGTAATTTGCTCACCTGACCAAACCCTCGCGGCAGTTTTCATCAGCCGCTTGTCGTTTTGGTTCAATACCGCAATCCCTTTATCATCAAGGCCTTGAAACAGTTCACATTTAGCATCCGCATTCGCTTGCTCTGAGCCCAACAATTCGATGTGAGCGGTCCCAACATTTGTAATGACCGCCACATTGGGCCGAGTCGTCTGGGTTAACAGAGCAATTTGTCCTGGTCCCCGCATTCCCATTTCAACCACTCCATAGTCGTGACTAGCATCGAGGGACAACA
>CALCPB010000485.1 GCA_937897665.1 uncultured Halomicronema sp.
CTGCCAACCACGATCGCCAGGCTGCTTTGTCTGTCGCGCGATAGGTCGTCGAAATCTGCATAGTTGCTGCTCGCCAAGTCGATAGCGCTGCCGCTCTAAACTCAGCCGGTCTAATCGCAATATTGCTCGTAATTATATTCGGTGCAGTCAATCGCATCGTGACCAAGCAACCTCAAAAATAATCACCTCCCTGCGCCCCAAAGCCATTAATATCGACCCAGAGAGCAGCCTGAGGGTTTATGAACGTTCAAAAGATTGCGGCATTTTCGGACGGGAATACAGGTGGTAACCCCGCTGGGGTGGTGATTGCTGAGCAGCATCCGAGTGAAGCCGAGATGCGCCAAATTGCCGCTGATGTGGGCTTTTCGGAAACGGCCTTTGCGGCCCCCCTGCAAGACGCCTTTCGCGTCCGCTACTTTTCACCCGAGTCAGAAGTGCCCTTTTGCGGCCATGCGACGATCGCCCTGGGGGCGGCACTGGCGATGAGTGAAGGCGATGGCACCTTTAAGCTCGTGCTCAATGAAGCCGAAATCACCGTCGAAGGTCGTCAGCAAGAAGGACAAATTTCTGCCGCGCTGCAGTCGCCGCCAACCCACAGCGCCGCCGCGCCGCCAGAGCTAGTCGCAGCGGTACTCGCTTTGTTTGGTTACACCGTCGATGACCTCGACCCCAATTTGCCCCCGGCCTGTGCCAACGGTGGCGCCGACCATTTGATCGTGGGGCTCAACACCCGCGCGGCGTTGACGGCCATGCAGTATGACCTGGCCGCCGGTCGCGACCTGATGAATCGTGAGGCTCTGGTCACCATCATGTTTGCCTACGCCGAGACGCCGCAGCGGTTTCACACGCGCAACCCCTTTGCCTCCGGCGGCGTCTACGAAGATCCGGCAACGGGTGCAGCCACTGCAGCGTTGGGCGGCTACCTGCGCGATCTTGGCTGGCCCCATGGTGGCGTGATTGACATCGTCCAGGGCGAAGATATGGGCATGCGATCGCTGCTCCGAGCGGAGATCTCTGCCGTTCCCAATAGTTCCATCCGCATTTCTGGCACCGCTAGAGTCATGCAGACTTAGCCAGCTTGATGGGCTCCGCCGTGCAGCCACAGCGATCGCCGCGCGATGCCGGTCGCGGGCCGATTAACGCGTCCAAACCTTGATTTCACCATTCCAGCCACTGCTGACCAATGTGCGACTGTCGGGGGCAAACGCTACAGACCAAACCCAGCCTTCGTGTCCTCTCAGTAAGCCGACCAAACGCCCGGTATCGACGTGCCACAGGCGCACTGTTTTGTCACTGCTGGCCGTGGCGAGCAATTGGCCATCAGGGCTAAAGGTGACACAGTTCACTGCGGCGCTATGGGCCTGAAACTGAGTGATTTGCCGCCCGCTGTTGAGTTTCCAAAAGCGGACGGTACAATCAGCGCTGCCAGTCGCTAAGAGCCAATTGTTGGGACTGATGGCCACCGAGTGAACTGCGGCTGCGTGCCCGGCTAATACGTGATTGGTGCCGCGCCCCTGTAGGCGATGAATGCGCACTTGGTGGTCTTGTCCCCCACTGGCGAGGGTGCTGCCATCGGGGCTCACAGCCAGGGAACGCACCCAATGCTGATGGCCGGTGAGGGTTTTGACGGCACTGGCTGGCTGATCTGGGGAGATGCGCCAAACTTGAATGGTCTGGTCTTGGCTGCCGCTGAACAGGTATTGCCCATCGGGGCTAAACGTCAAAGCGCGCACGCCGCTCTGGTGGCCCTGTAACACTTCGATGCGCGATCGCCGTCGCACATCCCAAAGGCCAATCGTGTTGTCGTTAGAGGCGCTGGCGAGCAGGTGCCCCTGGGGGCTAAAGGCCACGCAGCGCACCCAAGCCGCATGGCCCTCTAAATAAAAGGGGCGATCGCCGTGCGGCTGCCGCCACAGTGCCACCTTTTTATCACCACTGCCGCTCGCGATGTAGCGTCCATCAGGGCTGAACGCCACCGTACGGACCCAGCTTTGGTGTCCTCGTAGGGTTTGGGTGCAGCGCCACCCGCCCGTAACTGGGGGGGGCGAGTGCCTCTGTGGCAGCGCTGATGGAGCGGGGGATGCAAATGGGGTTGGCGAAACCACAGAAGGGTTGGGAAGCGTCGGGCTCGGCTTCGTTCTGTGAGACATCAACATGGCTTGGGGAGTCTATTCGGGACAGCAACAGTTCAGAATGGGCACCCTGTAAACGTTTGGCCTTCCGAATTAACGGGTCGGAAGCAGCCTGTCGTCAGGAAGAAACTACATCCCCTAAAGCGGTGATCCCGTAAACTCGTCGATGACGTTGGTCGGTATGTTCAATGCTCTGCATAGAGCCAGCCAGGCTTTTGCTCAGTCACTTCAGATTGACGTAATGGCGGTCAGTATCAGCTCTCATTCAGCACTGGAATTAGGTATAGGGCGATAAAGGCTTTGGCCGCATTGGGGTCTAATTGATTGAGCGATCGCACAATTTCGACGATGGTTTCACCGGTTGGATCTGTGCGCTCGTGCACCCAGCGATAAACGACCGTCCGCTCCATGCCGAGGGTGACGGCAAGTTTGTTTTGACTGATGGCGTAGGTTTCGAGAGTTTCTTTCAGGGCGCGTCCGGCTCTACCCATGCGGCTTGATCACTGTTGTAAGGCTTCTGGAGAATAGCGGACTAACGACATGGCGAGAAGCGGGAGCGTGACTGATTGCCAAGAACTACTGAAGAGCGGCGCTCAGCCTCGCTCCCCCTCTCTACGTCCTGCTTGCCTACCTACCGAGTCTTCTAACAGGGCTTTTTTTGCCGATCCCCTAGGTCCCCAAGACCCAATCCATAAAGCGACTAAATGAGCGCTTGATCTGCTCTCGCCGCCGCCACTTCTCAAACCCCTGACGATATTGTTGGGTGCCCGAGCGATAGGTTTGCCAGGCTTGCAAACTCAAGCCAGCGCCCCAAAACAAACAAATATACAGTGCCCAAGAGAGCGTGCCTGCCGTCAGCCAATTAAAGGTGAACAACACCACGTTAATGATGACAAACCGCACCAAATGACTTTGCAGCCGCTGCTTTTTGAACTGATCGAAGGCGGCAAGCTCAGCACTTTCACGGCGTTGCAGCGCCCACTGCTGTTCGGCTTCGGCAAGGGTCGTCGCGGCAATGCCCAATTCTTCAGCAATTTCAAACAGTTGCATGCGGGTCAGCTCGCCGTCTTCGGTGTGGCGAGCGATCGCAATTTGCAAGATGGCCTGGGCCTCTTCTGCTTGGTAAATGGCGGGGTCGTTTTGACTGGGGGGCATTGTCGTAGTCGAGTCAGTCATGCCGGTGAACGTTGCCAAGTTCCGTTGATACCTCTGTTATAGATAATTTTGATCAAAATAGGGGCTAAATTCGACCAATTCTTTCAACCTGGAGAGACCAGGGGGCGATTTTTTCTCTGGAACGAGGAGGGGCAGAGACTGCGAAAGATTCACGATATGCTGAGCACTGCTGCACCGCTCCCCAATGCCTGAGAAGACCACCGTTCACAGTTTGTCAGAACTGAGAGGAGGTTGGGAGCTCGCTCTGAGGACAGGGCTCATCAGCGGCGACTTGTGCCAGCTTGGATCGCGGCGGGCTGGGCCGCCAGGAAACTGGGGGACGCAGGGACCGTTAGGGGCCGTTGACTTGCGCTAAATGTATTTAGGTTGATGCATGAACAGGACGGATCTCGCGTTTACTCCAGCTCTTGAACAGGCTCAACTGATTCGCAATAAAGTGGTCTCCCCCCTAGAGCTCACCGAGCTGTATCTAGCCCGCATCAGCCGGTTTAACCCCACCTTGGGCAGCTACTTTACGGTCATGGCCGAGGCGGCGATCGCCGATGCCCGCAATAAAACTGAACAGCTGACAACCATCCCGACGGATGACCTGCCGCCTTTTTTTGGGGTGCCGCGCTCGGTCAAAGATCTGAATCCGATTGCGGGCGTGCCTTGCTCCTATGGCATCGCGGCGGCTCGCAACCGCATCGCCACGCGCGACGACGGCATGATAGCGGGCTTGCGAGACGCCGGGTTTGTGGTTTTGGGCAAAACCGCCACCTCTCAACTGGGGTCGTTTCCCTATACGGAGCCGCCGGGCTTCTTGCCCGCGCGCAATCCCTGGCATTTGGGCCATACGCCAGGGGGCTCTAGTGGCGGTGGCGCGGCGGCACTGGCGGCGGGCTTGTGCGCGATCTCCCAGGGGTCTGACGGCGGCGGCTCACTGCGCGGCCCGGCCTTTTGTTGTGGGCTGGTGGGCCTCAAACCCTCGCGGGGCCGCGTCAGTTTTGCGCCCGTGGGCGAACGGTTAGAAGGGCTGGCCAGCAATGGGCCGCTGGGGCGCACGGTCGCTGACACCGCCGCGCTGTTAGATGTGATGTCGGGCTATGTGACGGGCGACCCCTACTGGTTGCCACCGCCCGAAACCTCTTTTTTCGCCGTGACGCAGACCGATCCCAAACCGCTCAAAATTGGCCTGCTGACAGCAGTAGAGCCCATTGGCGAAGCCACCGCAGACTGCAAACAGCCGGTGCTTGACACGGCCCACCGACTCGCCGCCCTCGGCCACTGCGTTGAACCGGTGTCACCACCCGATTTGAGCGAGCTGATCGAGCCGTTCACCGTGGCCTGGCAGTGCATTGTGGCCGAGGCCAATATCCCCTTCTTTGTTTTAGAAAAGATGAATCGCTGGCTGCTGCTGCGAGCCTGGCGCATTCGCAGTGGCCAGTATCTGCGGGCCATAACTCAGCTACAGGTGGCCTCGCGGCAGATTGTGCAGCAGTTTCAGGACTACGACATCGTGCTGCTGCCGGTGTATCTGCACGCCGCGATTCGCATTGGCGAGTGGCAGTCGCTGCGCTGCGAACAAATTTTGGCCAACATTATTAACTGGATTGCGCCCTGCCCCCCCTTCAATGCCAGCGGTCAACCGGCGATCGCCCTGCCGACAGGGTTTACCGCAGCGGGACTGCCCGTCGGCGTGCAGCTGGTGGGTCGGCCCGGTGCTGACGACACGGTATTGGCCCTGGCGGCTCAGCTAGAGCGAGCCAACCCGCAATATCACCATCGTCCGCCGCTGTTCGGGACCGATTAACTGGCGTCGCGGGGGACGATTTTCCATCCGCTCCGGTCGATGCGGGCAAGCACTCTCGACCATGCTTTACAGAATGTAATCGCCCTTCAGGTCTGCGTCGTTTAGGGCGTAGACTGATGACATTCTGCAGCCGCGATCGCGCTCAGGCCCCTGCCCACTCTGGTTGGATGAGCCGCCATCGCTGCGATTGAGCCACCCTAGTTGCTTGCCCAGTGCATTTGTCGCTCTATGTTTCCGACTCATCGTCCCCGTCGTTTGCGCAGCCATCCTCAACTTCGCCGCATGGTGCGAGAAACCGTTGTCTCGACCAATGACCTGATCTATCCTCTCTTTGCCGTGCCGGGCGAGAGCATCGCGGCAGAAGTGAAATCGATGCCGGGAGTCTATCAGCTGTCGGTCGACAAGATTGTGGAAGAGGCCAAGGAAGTTTATGACTTGGGCATTCCCTCGATTATTTTGTTTGGCATTCCCGACACCAAGGATACCGACGCGACGGGTGCCTGGCATGACTGTGGCATTGTGCAAAAAGCCACCACGGCGGTGAAAGAGGCTGTGCCCGACCTGATCGTGGTGGTCGATACCTGTCTGTGCGAATATACTGACCACGGTCACTGCGGTTATTTAGAAACCGGTGATCTGACCGGACGTGTGCTCAACGACCCGACCCTGGAACTGTTGAAGAAAACGGCGGTGTCGCAGGCGAAAGCAGGCGCTGACATTATTGCGCCTTCGGGCATGATGGATGGCTTTGTGCGAGCCATTCGCGAAGGGCTCGACGCGGCTGATTTTCAAGATATTCCCATCCTCTCCTACGCGGCGAAGTATGCCTCGGCCTACTACGGTCCCTTCCGCGATGCGGCGGATTCGGCCCCGCAGTTTGGTGATCGCCGCACCTACCAAATGGATCCTTCCAACAGTCAAGAAGCCCTGAAGGAAATTGCCCTCGATATGGCCGAAGGGGCGGACATGCTAATGGTGAAGCCCGCCTTGGCCTATATGGACATCATCCGTCAGGTTAAAGATGCGACGAATCTGCCGGTGGCGGCCTACAACGTCTCGGGCGAATACTCGATGGTCAAAGCCGCTGCCCTCAACGGCTGGATCGATGAGCAAAAAGTCGTGCTCGAAACCATGACCAGCTTTAAGCGATCGGGCGCGGATCTCATCCTCACCTATCACGCTAAAGATGTGGCCCGCTGGTTAGAAAACGTCAACGCCATTTTCTAACCGTGTCTGCTGGCTAGAATGGCAGCTATCGGTTGAACTTATCCTTAGCTGTCTGGCTAAGGGTGATTTTGGGTCTCGCTAACGCCTGGTTTGAGACCAACTTGACTAGATCAATGAGCGATCGCGATGTTTCAGCAAGCGTTAGAGTACCTCTCTAGCAACAGCGATAAGTTCGTCACGGCGTTTCAGCAGCACTTATTGTTGGTTGCCGTGCCGCTGCTAATTGGGGTAGTGATTGGTTTGCCGTTGGGGCTGTGGAGTTCGCGATCGCCGGTGGTGTCAACCGTGGTGATCAACGGATTCAACGCGCTGCGGGTGATCCCGAGTTTGGCGATCCTGTTTTTGGCGATTCCAGTCCTGGGACTCAGCTTTGCCTCTGCCGCTATCGCTCTTACCCTGCTGGCGATGCCCCCCATTTTAATCAGTACTGATGTGGCTTTCCGCACCATCAATCCGGCAGTGCGAGAGGCCGCTACCGGGATGGGCATGTCGCGCCAACAAATTTTGCAGCAGGTGGAAATTCCGCTGGCCCTGCCGGTCATTGTGGCGGGCATCAAGACAGCAACCGTAGAGGTGATTGCCAGTGCCACCCTGGCGGCCTTTGTCGGTGCGGGGGGGCTGGGCGATTTTATCGTGCTGGGCTTCGCTGTCTATGAGCCCGCAATTCTTTTGGTGGGGGCCGTGCCGGTGGCTGCGTTAGCGCTGACGGCTGAGATTAGCCTGACGCTACTGCAGCGATCGCTGCAGCCACCGACCCTAGCAAGATAGTTCTGTAGGGCGAGTTTAGCCTGACACCTTGAGTGCATCGCGACCAGGCATCAAAAAAACGCCCCCGCAGAATCGTCGCTAGACATCGCCTAATGGCTCGCCGACTTCCAGCCGGTTGCCGTTGGCAAACTC
>CALCPB010000486.1 GCA_937897665.1 uncultured Halomicronema sp.
ATCACGCCCTTTATGCTGGCCTCCTTCTTTGTGGCCACCTGCAGCCGTCGCTTTGCCAACTCGGCGCTGCCGGTGGCGAGCAAAGACACCTCGAATTCAGACATCTCGTCAACCCGCGTTTTATCGCCAACCCCCACCTGTGGCGATGAGGCGGTCACCCCAGCTCAAACGGCGGGGCCGTTTTATACGCCTGATTCACCCGAGCGCACCTCTTTATTAGAACCAGGCATGACCGGAACGCGGATCATCGTCACGGGGCAGGTGCTGTCAACCCGTTGCACGCCCATGGCCAATGCGTTGGTCGATTTTTGGCACACCAATGACCAGGGCGACTATGACAATCAGGGCTATACCCTGCGAGGGCATCAGTTTACCGATGGCGGGGGACGCTATCAATTAGAAACGATCGTTCCTGGCTTTTATCCCGGTCGGACTCGCCACTTTCATGTCAAAGTGCAGGCAGCGAACCAGCCGGTCTTGACCACGCAGCTTTACTTTCCTGATGAACCCTTTAACCAGCGCGATGGCCTGTTCCGTCCGGAGCTGCTTATGGCCGTGCAAGATGAGGGCAATGGCCCCCAGGCTCTATTAGACTTTGTCTTGGCCACGGGCTAATCCCGGTCAGACTAGCTGGCAGGATGGGGCCAACCACGAACCGAGACAAGCGTTTCAAAAGTCGGCGACGGGGCCAAATTCTCGCAGTTGTGCATTGAGGGCATAGGCTGAAATCAATTTGCTGGAGGTGAGAGATGTCAATGATTGCGCCGTTAAAAATCGAACCGCGCTGGCCGGACGGCAGTCACTTTGACGTCATCGTGATTGGGTCGGGTTTAGGGGGCTTGGTGACCGCTACTCAGCTCGTGGCTCAGGGCTTTAAACCGCTGGTGCTAGAGCGCTATCTGATTCCGGGCGGCAGTGCCGGCTATTTTGAGCGCGACGGCTACCGGTTTGACGTCGGGGCGTCGATGATTTTTGGCTTTGGCCAACAGGGCACGACGAACCTATTGACGCGATCGCTGGCTGCAGTGGGTAAATCGCTGCCCACGATTCCCGACCCGGTGCAGGTGCATTACCACTTGCCGGGTGGCCTCGACGTGCGGGTGCATCGTGACTATGAGACCTTTTTGACAGAACTGAGCGATCGCTTTCCGCAGGAACGGCAGGGCATTCGGCAGTTTTATGATGCTTGCTGGCAAGTATTCAACTGTTTGAACGCCATTGAGTTGCTGTCGCTCGAAGAACCCCGCTATGTAGCCCGCGTATTTTGGCAAAATCCCCTCGCCTGTTTGGGACTAGCGCGACGCTTGCCCCAGAATGTCGGCAGCTTGGCCCGGCGTTATCTCAAAGATCCTCAGCTGCTGCACTTTATTGATATGGAGTGCTACTGCTGGTCAGTGGTACCGGCAGCTAAAACCCCGCTAATCAATGCGGGCATGGTATTTAGCGATCGCCACTATGGCGGAGTCAACTATCCCCAAGGCGGCGTAGGTCGGATTGCCCAAACGCTGGCGGAGGGATTGACGGAAGCGGGAGGCTATCTGCAATATCGCTCACGTGTCAAGCGGATCGTGACTAAGGGCAGACGGGCGATCGGCGTGGAGCTAGCCACGGGCGAACACTACACCGCCGATCGCATCGTCTCGAATGCGACCCGGTGGAATACCTTTAATCAACTGCTCGATCAGCCCACACCAAAAGCCGAGCAGCGCTGGCAGTCGCGCTATGCAGCAGCTCCCAGTTTTGTCAGCGTCCACCTCGGCGTGCGGAGTGACGTGATTCCACCCCAGACCGACTGTCACCAGATCGTGCTGGAGGATTGGGCCGAGCTAGAAGCGGCGGGCGGCACCTTGTTTATGTCGCTCCCGACGCTGTTGGACCCCAGCTTAGCGCCGCGCGATCGCCACATCATTCATGCCTTTACACCCAGCTGGCTCACCGAGTGGCAAGGCTTGTCACCGCAACAGTATGAGCAGCAAAAACAGCACGCAACCAGCCAGATTATTCACCAGCTAGAGCGTCTGTTTCCTGGAGTCAAGGGGGCGATCGAGCACTGTTCCATTGGCACGCCGCGCACCCATCGCCGCTTCTTGGGCCGGGTCGATGGCACCTATGGACCCATGCCGCGACGGCAGCGTCCCGGACTGTTGGGGATGCCCTTTAATCGCACGGTCGTGCCGGGGCTCTATTGTGTGGGGGACAGTACGTTTCCTGGCCAGGGGCTCAATGCCGTGGCGTTTTCGGGCTTTGCCTGTGCTCATCGTGTGGCAACTGATTTGGGTCGTCGCTGAGTCCGAAATTGTAATATGGCAGAAGTCGGAATGTGGAATTGAGAACATCGCTAGACAACAGTTCCAGGCATCTGGGGTGACCTGATCAGACTGCGGATTGCCATCCCAATTCTCAGAAAAAAGACTCCCAATCTATCCCCCTTGCCCCTCAGCTCCCCAGCGCTGATCAAAATGGAATGGAGGTCCGATCACTTTTACAGATCCATCCGCAAGCCCACAAAAGGATCATCGAAAATATTCAGTCGTCCGGTGCCAGCTCGTTGAAAAACCGGGTTTTCGCCAGCGGGGGCGGCAGTAACTTCGAACAGATAGACCCCAGCTCGGGTCGGATTGCGCACCGGTTTGAGGGCAAAGGTGAGGTACTGACCAGGGTCGGCGGCGGTGGCTAGCTGTATCGTCAACATTTGGGAAGCTTCGTCATATTCGGCCAAGTCAACTGCATAATCGCGCTGGCGATCGCCCCGATCGCCAGCAAACACTTCAATGTCGTCGGTGCGATAATCCAGCCGGGTAAATCGCCCTTCAATCAGGCTGACCTTGAGGGTTTTCAAAGCTTCACCCGCCTCGGGCAGCAGGTTGACGGTGACGTAGTAGGTAGCGTTTTTGCGGTTAGTGACGTTTTCGGTGGTGACGAAGCTAACCAATCGTGGCGGACTGGTAAACATCGTGCTGCCGTCGCTGAGTTCGACGGCCCCAACGGGCAGCAACGTAGTGACGACAGCGCACACCAAAGCAACCATTGCCCACATCATGCGCGATCGCCGCTTTAACCACTGCCTCATCTTGCTCATCATCTTCAGCCTATTTACGTGTTGGTTACTATCTTCAGGACTTGCGCAAGCGCCCCCTGTATCCCTCAACATTGGGGAGGTTGAATCCGATTTCCCTCAAGGTTGGAGGTTAGGGGGCCAAAATCGGATTCAACTGCGTAAGTCCTGTCTGTTTGTTTACTGTCGGGAATTTGTAGGCTACTGCAAACATTCGGCGACCCGCCACCGAGCCGCGATCAGGGACGATCGCTGTCTATCGCTGCTGGCGAGAGCCGAACCCTCGACATCAAACGCCATGAATCGAGAACAAACCGTTGCAGAACCTCACGAATACTTACATTTATCCAACTAATTTCAAGCAAACCGGAGCGATCGCAACGGTTCTTGTCGAGATCGGTCTCGCTTCAATTCTTTGACTGCAGAATAGAAACATCAATGGCTACAGTATTGATTCCAATCGATGCGCCATCTATCCTCAGGGGCCTGTGCATGCCCTGCAGGAACCATAAAATTCTTGGAATAATCCTATGTTCTCTCAACAGACCAATTCGCCGACCCCTTGGGTTTCTTGGGTGTTGGCGATCGCTGGGTTTTGGCTCAGCAGCAATCTCGTCCTCGACTTTTTGATCATGCCGGTGATGTATGTGTCTGGCATGGGCACTCAGGCCGACTTAGCCAGCGCTGGTTATTCGCTGTTTTGGTCGTTTAACCGGGTGGAACTGCTTTGTGCCGCCGTCATTTTGGCCGGGGTGCTGGCCCTCCG
>CALCPB010000487.1 GCA_937897665.1 uncultured Halomicronema sp.
CTCTTCAGTTGAGTGGCTACCTCAGTAGAGTTGCTGAATGCAGCTGGATTGGGTTCACTATTTCCACTCAAAGCAACGGATACAAACCGGGCGAGGAACTTCAAGCGGGCTCTATGCCATGACCAATGAGGTCGCAGCGCAGCTTGAATTTGGTTGATCTCGTTCATAAGGCGATCGATGTTATGAGTGCGGTAATTCTTAATTCATTGCTTCATCTCTCGACTTGTCAGATTTTCATCAGGCTTGGCTTCTAGCTTATAGAACTCCAGTTTTGTCCCTAGGCTTGGCGTTTGAAGTTGAAAGTTACCCGTATTGAAAAGGGGAGCCTCGAAATTTCGAGGCTCCCCTTTTCAATACGGGCTTATCTGACAATAGGCATGATTGAAGTCGTTTGTTTGACTCGGCTAGTGATCTCGCGCAATCAGCGCAACTGCCGATCAAGAAAGGCTAGAAGTGCATCCCAAGACTGAGTGTCGGCTTTGGGATCATAGCGGGAGGTGTCACCTTCAGCGCCCCACACCGTAAAGGAATGGAGCACGCCACCGTAGATTTCCATATCGTAATCCACCTCAGCCGCGTTCAATTCGTCTGCCAACATAGCGACATCGACCATCGGAGCTACCGGATCATTGCCGCCATGGAGAATCAAAATAGGGGCGGTGGTGGCGCTGTAGTCCTGATCTTCGGGAGTGATTAAGCCGCCATGAAAGCTGACAAATCCGTCGATGTCTGCACCAGCACGCGCCATTTCGAGGGCGGCAGCTCCACCAAAGCAGTAACCCATCGCCACCACGTGCTCTGGATCGACCCCACCCATGGTTTGGGCCTGAGCCAACCCAGCCGATAGTCGCTGTCGCATCGTGGCGCGATCAGCATAGAGTTTGCTACTTTCGGCCCGCGACTCCTCAGCATTGGCAGGGCGGACGCCTTGACCATAGAGATCGATCGCAAAAGCCGCATATCCCCGCTCTGCCAGCATCTGTACGCGACGTTGTTCATAGTCGCCAATGCCGTTCCAATCATGAATGAGTATCACAATGGGCTGCTCATCGCCAAACCCTTCGTTGATGGCGAAGTACCCTTCGTAGGGCTGTCCTTCAATCTCGTAGACAACGGATTCAGCGACGATGTTGGCCTTGGCCACCAGTGCAGTCAGGCCAATAATGCAGGCCACCGCCACCATAACTAAAGATAGTTTCCTCAACACCAGTTGATTTCTCCAAACGTTATTTCAATTACTCGGAACAGTTTGATCTCAATTCTCAGTGATCCGACTCCCCAAGCAGTTTTGGCGACGCTGGGAACCCAGAAGGGGCATCTCAAGAGAGGTCTAGCGAAAATAATATCCTCAGTCAGCTTTCGAGCGATATCTTTGGGCGTTGACTGGAATTTCTCGTCTAGCGTGGGCTCAGGCGGGTTTAGATAACAGCGAAAGACGTCAGGCTCTGACTAATTCTCATGCTATGACGGTACTCGATTTTCAAGCGCATCCTTTACGGTGAGATAACCTCTTCTTCGATACTGTCGAATAGGCCCAAGAGAGGCCCAACCAAAGCGCCAAAGACAAAACCACCTGCATGAGCCCAATAAGCAATACCCCCTGCTGCCATACCAATATTGGCGGGAATGTTCAGGCTCATCACCCCGTAGGCAGCCTGCTGCAGAAACCAGATGCCCAAATAAAATACAGCCGGAATTCGCAGGGGTAGGAAGAGAAACCCGAGAGGCACGATCGTCAAAATGCGAACATTAGGAAACCGAAAAATATAGGCCCCCATGACGCCTGCGATCGCTCCGCTGGCTCCGAGAGAGGGCACCTCAGAAAACATGCCAAAGTACCATTGAGTGATGGTGGCGAGGGTGCCGCACACTAAATAAAACAGCACAAAACGCAGATGACCGAGTTCTTCTTCAACATTGTTGCCAAAGATCCATAGGTACAGCATGTTGCCACCCAGGTGTAAAAAGCCCGCATGCAAAAACTGTGCGGAGATGAGGGTGAGCCACTCGTGAATCTGAAAGATGTTGAGGCCGTTGGCATGAAAGCTGATGGTGAGCTGTTCGGGGACGACCGCCCACATCTTAAAAAAGGTGGTCAACTCAATCGGCGATAGCGTTAGCTCGTAGAGAAAAACTAGAACATTTAGGGCAATCAGCCCATAGGTGACGTAGGGCGTAATTGTGACTGGGTTATCGTCTCTCAGAGGAACCACGTTTCACCAAACAAATCAATGCGATCGAAAATACCAAAAATTCCCGACGGCTGGGCCTATCCACCGAAGGAATTTGACTGGGCCAAACAAAGTTCGTGAAGCCGCCACCCAGACAGTGTGGCAAAGCTGACGAAGCCAGGGCACGTTAATCATCAGGCTAACGTAGTCTGGGTACAGCTCTGACGGATCGACCCGATCACCTTAGGCTTAAGTGGTGCAAAAACCATCCAAAGTAGCCGAAAACCTGAGTCGATAAGGTTTTGAACTGCCATCAAACGCTCAATTTTACGAGAACATTGAGATGAGGTCTGGGTGACTGCATAGACTATGCCAATTGAGTGTGCCAGCTGTAAAAGTGTGTG
>CALCPB010000488.1 GCA_937897665.1 uncultured Halomicronema sp.
CGTTTCCCACGCCTATGGGGCGGTGCTCGACAATCCTGACCTGATCGTCACCTGTGTAGTGGGTGATGGCGAATCCGAAACCGGCCCCCTGGCGACGGCTTGGCACTCGAACAAGTTCATTAACCCGATTCGGGATGGGGCCGTACTGCCGGTTCTCAATCTCAACGGCTATAAGATCGCGAACCCGACAATTTTGGCCCGTATCTCCCACGAAGAGCTGGAGTTTCTCTTCCGGGGGTATGGCTACACGCCTTATTTTGTCGAGGGTCGCGACCCGGCTGAGATGCACCAGAAGATGGCCGCCACGATGGAGCTGTGTGTCAACGACATTCGCGCCATTCAGCAAGAATGTCGTAACAGCGGCAATGCAGAGCGCCCGCGCTGGCCGCTGATCGTCCTCAGAACGCCCAAAGGCTGGACGGGACCGCAGGAAGTCGATGGTCACAAGGTCGAAGACTTTTGGCGAGCGCACCAGGTACCGATGGGCGGCATGCACAGCAATCCTGAGCATTTGCGTCGCCTCGAAGAGTGGATGAAGAGCTATCGTCCGGAAGAATTCTTCGATGATAATGGCGTGCTGCTGCCAGAACTGCAGGAGCTGTCGCCGGTGGGCGATCGCCGCATGAGCGCCAACCCCAAAGCCAACGGAGGATTGGTGCGGCGCGAGCTGAAGCTACCAGACTTTCGAGACTATGCGATCGAGATTCCTCAACATGGCACCGTCGAGTTTGAAAACACCAAAGTGCTGGGCTATCTGATGCGCGACATCATGCGCGACAACGTCGATAACTTCCGCCTGATGGGGCCGGATGAGACCGCCTCCAACCGGTTGAGCGCGGTGTATGAAGTCACCAAAAAAGTTTGGATGGCCGACATGTACCCCGAAGACTTAGACGGCAGCGAGTTGGCTCGCGATGGCCGCGTCATGGAGATGCTGAGTGAGCACACGCTGCAGGGCTGGCTGGAGGGCTATCTGCTGACGGGTCGCCACGGCCTGTTCCACACCTACGAGGCATTTGTCCACGTGGTGGATTCAATGTTTAACCAGCATGCCAAGTGGCTCGATATTTGTAAGAACCATGTGCCCTGGCGGCGCTCGGTCTCGTCGCTCAATATCCTGCTGTCGTCGCTGGTCTGGCGGCAAGATCACAACGGCTTTAGCCACCAAGATCCGGGCTATGTGGATTTGGTGACCAACAAAAGTCCCGATGTGGTGCGGGTTTACTTCCCCCCCGATGCCAACTGCTTGCTGTCCGTCGCGGATCACTGCTTCCGCAGCGTGGACTATATCAACGTCATCGTGTCGGACAAACAGAAGCACCTGCAGTATCTGACAATGGATGAGGCGGTGCAGCACTGTACCAAGGGCATTGGTATTTGGGATTGGGCCAGCAATGACGACTGCGGCACCGAGCCCGACATTCCCGACGTGGTGATGGCCTGCTGTGGCGACATTCCCACGATGGAGTCACTGGCGGCAACGGCGATTCTGCGAGAAGAGTTTCCCTACTTGAAGGTGCGCTTTGTCAACGTGGTCGATCTGTTCACTCTGGTATCGGAGACTGAGCATCCTCACGGTTTGAGCGATCGCGACTTCAACTCGCTTTTTACAACCGACAAGCCCATCATGTTCAACTTCCACGGCTATCCCTGGCTGATTCACAAGCTGGTGTATCGCCGGAAGAATCAAGAGCGGATTCACGTGCGGGGCTATAAAGAGCAGGGCAATATCAACACCCCGCTAGAGCTGGCCATTCGCAACCAAGTGGATCGATTCAACCTGGTCATTGATGTGATCGACCGAGTGCCCAAGCTCGGTTCGGCAGCGGCCCATGTCAAAGAACGCATGAAAAACCAGATTATTAAATGCCTGGCCTATGCGTTTGAAGAAGGTACTGACATTGAGGAGATCACCAACTGGAAGTGGCCCTACTCAGGCAGCGACGGTTGTTCGTAATCAGCGCCGGATTAAGCGCTCGGAGGCGCTGTTTCTCTGAGGGCGGTTGACTATGACTGCCCCCACAGGTTGGGGCATGGCAATGCCATGCCCTGGCAGCGGTTGAGAGCTTATCAGTTGATCCCCGCCCACGGTGTTGCTTAACCAAGGGATGAATCGGTCAAAGCACTAGATTCGGTTAGGCCCCCTAGTCCCTTAGCT
>CALCPB010000489.1 GCA_937897665.1 uncultured Halomicronema sp.
GATCGCAACATCCAGATGGCCGCCGCGAACCATCGCAAAACTGTCGGCGTGATGGAAAAAGCTGGCCCCGGGTTTCAGCGTGATCGCCTTCTTCCCCGCATTGATCAAATCCCAGTCTTCCTCGCCCTTGGCCGGTGCGCCACCGAACCCCAGGACACCATTCTCTGTGTGATAGAAAACCTCTCGCCCCGGAACCTCATGCGCTGCCACCATTTCTGGGAACCCAATGCCCAGGTTGACATAGGACCCATCCTCGATGTCCTGGGCAGCACGCCAAGCGATCTGCGCATTGTTCAATGGTTTGCTCATACGAACTCAACCCCCGCGAGAATGAGAGATACCTCCTGTAGAGGCTCGGCTATCTCAACGACTGAATCGACAAAGATGCCGGGTGTCACCACCGCCTCCGGATCAAGGTCACCGGGCTGCACCAGCTTGCGAACCTGAACGATGGTGGTCTCAGCCGCCATACACATCAGGGGATTGAAGTTCCGTGCCGCTAGCCGGTAGGTCAAATCGCCATGGGTATCACCGCGCTCTGCCTTGATCAGTGCAAAGTCAGCTTTCAACCAGCGTTCTTGCACATAGGGCTTGCCGTCGAATTCCGCGACCGGCTTCCCCTCGGCCAATTCGGTGCCATAGGTGGTGGGGGTGTAAAAGGCAGGGATGCCAGAGCCTCCCGCACGAATACGCTCCGCCAGTGTCCCTTGAGGGACCAACTCAAGCGCAATCTCTCCAGCGAGATACTTATCGGAGAAGGCGCGTGGGTCAGAAGAGCGTGGGAAAGAGCAAATCAGCTTTGACACCATGCCAACATCGATCATCGCCGCTAAGCCGACCCGCCCATTGCCAGCATTGTTGTTGATGACAGTCAGGTTTGTCGGACTTCCAGTGCTTCGAAATCGGTCGATCAGCGCATGGATCAGCTCAATTGGCGACCCTGAGCCCCCAAAGCCGCCGATCATGACAATCGACATCACGCAGGAGGCACTGGGTGCCGGTGGTGAAGCGAAGCGATCCCGCAACCCTCACCTCACCATGATCGTTCTGGGGGCTCGCTACGGTAAGTATGAAGGTAAGCTGGTGAAGCCGATTCCGGGGCATAACCTGAGCTTAGCGACGCTTGGCTGTCTGATTCTGTGGATTGGCTGGTTTGGGTTTAACCCTGGGTCTGAACTCGCCGCCAATGAAAACATTGCCTATATTGCCATTACCACCAATTTGTCAGGCGCTGCGGGGGGCACGATCGCGACCTTTGTCTCTTGGATCAAAGGCGGCAAGCCCGATCTCGGCATGGTGATCAACGGCATTCTGGCTGGACTCGTCGGCATTACGGCGGGCTGTAATCAAGTCTCGATCCCTGCTGCCATCATCATTGGCTGCGTTTCTGGGGTGCTGGTGGTCTTCGCGATTGACTTCTTTGACCGCCTCCTCATTGATGATCCCGTCGGGGCGATTTCAGTTCACCTGTGTAACGGCATCTGGGCCACCTTGGCGGTTGGCATCTTTGGCGAAAACGCTGGCCTTCAGCAGTTCGGCGTGCAGCTCCTGGGAGTCGTTGCCTACGGAGCCTTTACCGTTGCGACTGGCTTCATTGCCTGGATGGCATTGAAGGCCACGATTGGCATCCGCGTCCATGACTACGAGGAAATCGAGGGTCTGGATATCCACGAGCACGGCCAGATTGCCTACGCGGGTTTCTCCATGGTGGATGAGGCTCCCAGTTCAGAAATTGAGACGAAGTTGTAAGGCTCAACATCCTTAAGTCTTCTGGCTCAGATGTCTGTGGGCACCGAGCCAGAATTACTCCACTGGGGGTGCTCTCCACCCCCTTTCATACTCTTTGGCACACAAGTCATGTTGGGACTGGGACAGCTCCAAATCAAATCCAAAGTGATGCTGGTTTTGTTGGTGGTCAGCTTAGGATCTTCCGCCGTGATGGGCTTCTTAGTTTGGCAGCGAGCCCGGAATATTCTAACCCAGCGAATTTTTGATCAGCTGACCAGTGTCAAAGCCGCCAAGTCGGCGGAGATCGAATCCTACTTTCAATTCATGTATAGCCAGGTGGAAACGCTGGCTGAAGATCGGATGATGGTGTCCGCCATGAGGGAATTTGATCAGGCGTTTGATCAAATGAGTGAGGCTAACTTGCCGATCGCGCCCGAGTGGTCACAAGCCATTGAAAGCTACTACAGTGAGGAGTTCTTTCCGCGTCTCACGGACAATATTGATGGCACGCCGATTCTGGATATCTACAATCCCGATACGGCCGTCGCGCAGTATTTGCAGTACTACTACATTGCGAATAATCCGCATCCTGTGGGCAGTAAAGATGCCTTAACCCAGGCGAACGATGGCAGCACCTACAGTACGGTACACAGTCGCTATCACCGCATTTTACGGAATCTGATTGTCAATTTTGGCTATTACGATCTCTTCCTGATTGATCACGAAACGGGAGATATTGTTTATTCCGTTTATAAGGAAACTGATTTTGCCACCAGCCTCGATACTGGCCCCTATGCCCGCAGCAACTTTGCGGAAGTCGTCAATACCGTGCAGCAAAATCCCGAACCTGGGGCCGTACAGATTATTGACTTTGCGGCCTATCGCCCTTCCTATGGCGCACCGGCGGCTTTCTTGGCGGCACCGATTTATGACAGTGGGCAGCAGGTCGGCATTTTGGCGGTGCAGTTGCCGGTCGATCGCATTAACGACGTCCTGACCGGTAATCAAAATTGGGAAAACGAAGGACTCGGGCAAACCGGCGAAGTGTATTTGGTCGGTGATGACTTTCTCATGCGATCGATTTCACGATTTTTGATTGAGGATGCCACGGGCTATCGGCAGGCCCTGCAAGCCGTAGGCACCCCCGATGATGTGATTGAAATGATTCAGCGGTTAGAGACTTCCATTTTGCTCCAAGCGGTGGAAACGGCAGGGGCTAAAGCCGCTCATAAAGGTCAATCGGGCACTCAAATCATTGATGACTACCGGGGGGTATCGGTCTTAAGCTCCTATGCGCCCCTGAATATTAAAGGAGTGAATTGGGTCATTCTTTCTGAAATGGATTTGGCCGAAGCCTATGCCCCGCTGACAAATCTACAGGGTTTCATTCTGATTACGGCGGTGATTTTAGTGTTTTTGGTCACGCTGATTGCGGTGGTGGCGGCCAACAGTTTAGTCAGACCCATCAGCTTGCTGGGCGAAGACTCGCGCAAAATCATTTCCGGTGAGCTTGGTGAAGCCGAGTTGCAGCCGACCACTCAGGACGAATTGAGTTTATTGGTCGAGGCTTTCAACGCAGTTAACCGGAGTCTGCGCGAACAGCGATCGCTCGTCGCCACCAAGGAGAAAGAAAATAAAGCGCTGTTGCTCAACGTTTTGCCCAGTACGGCTGCCGAACGTTTGGTGCGGGGGGACACCCTGATCACCGACACCACCCAACAGACCACGGTCTTAGTGGCCAGCTTGGAAGGCTTAACGGAGCTGTCAGCCCAGCGAGCCGTACCGGAAGTGACGGGACTCCTCATTGAGTTATTCAATGGCTTTGACGAGGCCGCTGAGAGCCTGGATGTACTGACTCTAAACCGGATTGGCGATTTCTACTTTGCGGTGTGTGGCTTAATCGCCCCCCGGATGGATCACACCAAACGGGTGGTGGATTTAGGATTGGCGATGCTCGATAGCCTGCAGCGCTTCAATCACAAATACAATCTCGACCTCAAGCTCCGCCTGGGCATTGATGGGGGGGAATCGATCGCTGCCGTGATTGAGACCAAGCGCCTGAACTATCACCTCTGGGGCGAAACTTTGGCGATCGCGTATCAACTCCATCAGGTTGCGGCTAGCAATACCATTCGCGTGACCGAAGAAGTTCATGACAGCGTGCGCGATTTATATACCTTCAAACCCGCTGAGGATATTGAGGTCAATGAGGTGGGGCGACTGACGAGCTGGGTGCTTTACCGGGGCGGCAGCGGTCGGCCCAACCGGGATGACACCGTTCACGAAATTGAGGCCGTCGTGGCTCTGGAACCCGATTCCGCCTAACTTTTGGCCATTCCAGATGACTGCCAAGGGTTATCCCAATCCTCTAAATCACGACTACGGAGCCTACCCCCCTGCCCCCGCGCTCCCTCACTCCATCGGTAGCTCTAGTAATGAGAAACGCTATTACTTCCCACCGCCTTGCAGCAAGGAGCATTGATCCGCCATGACTCAGACTATTTGGTTGAAAGCCCTACTCTTTGTGCTCGGTTTTCCATTAATCACCATCATTCTGGGTGAGCTGATTGATCGCCTCCAGCATCGGGGTTATCAATCCACGGCCCAACTGTTGGTGAATATTCGCATCCTGGTGTTGCCCACCGTGGCGGTTTGGCTGCTGCTGCACCAGTTTCTCGAAATCGAGCGCGACACCATCACGCTCAAGGTGATCGAAACCGCAATTTGGGGGGCCATGATTGTCACCAGCCTGTCACTGTT
>CALCPB010000490.1 GCA_937897665.1 uncultured Halomicronema sp.
GATGCTAGCCCCCTTTACAGCTTGAATCAACTGGCTTTCCGAACGTTCAAACTCTTTTTGCGTGATCGCCCGCTCATCCTCAGTCTTTAGACGCTCATATAGCGTAGCGTTGTTGATTCCATCTCGGCCTTCCGAAGCCAACACCGTTTGCACCGCCGGTTCAGACAGCAAATCATCGGTCAACCGCTCCGTAATTTGATGGGTATCGGCCAGGGTGTTACCGGGAGGCAGTTCGACGAGGACAGTAGACAGGCCGGTATCACCGGATTCAAACAGACTGGTGGGAATGTAGGGCACCAACATCACACTGCCCACAAAAAAGACCAGCGCCAACGTCACCGTCAGGAACCGGTTGCGAAGTCCAGCCTTGAGTAGCGTTTGATAGGGGTGTAGGCGACGGCGAGACGACAGCGTATGACCGTTTAAAGCAGGTGCAGGCTCACTTTGAGGCGGCTTTGCTTTCAGCAAGTAAGCAGCCATCACCGGAGTCATCAGTCGGGCCACCAGGGTCGAAAACATGGTGGCAGTAGCCACCGTGACGCCAAACGGCTTAAAAAACTGTCCGGGAATCCCCCCCATAAAGGCCACGGGAATAAAGACGGCCACGATAGTTGCAGTCGTCGTCACCACCGCGAGCCCCACTTCAGCCGTTGAATCAGTCGCCGCCTTAATGGGCGGTTTACCCATGCGAATGTGACGTTCGACGTTTTCAATCTCGACGATCGCGTCATCGACCAAGTTCCCCACGGCTAGGGTCAATCCCAGCAGCGACATACTGTTGAGGGTATAGCCAAACCATTCAATGACTAAAAAGGTAGGAATGATCGACAACGGTAAAGCGGTCGCCGTGATCAAGGTGGCTCGCCAATCTCGCAAAAATACGCCGACCACAACCACCGCCAAAAGACAGCCGATGACCAGCGCTTCAATTGAAGCCTGATAGGAGTCGCGGATATCGGTAGCACGAGTGAAGATGAGCTGAAAATCGATATCTTCGGGTAGAGTTTCTTCTAATTCGGCGACCTGAGCGGTCACCCCCTCTTCAACCGACACCAACACGCTGCCAGTACTCCGCAATACCGAAAAAGCCACTACCGGTTGGTTATTGAAATAGGCCGCCTGTCGAGTTTCAGCGACGCCCCGTTCCACCGTACCCAAACTTCTCAACGGGACGGCAGTGCCGTTAGGTAGCTGAATCTGATACGTTGCCAAGGCTGCCACTGTCGGGGCACTGCCCAGGGTGCGTAAGCCTTGTTCTTGCTGGCCGACCGTCGCTCGCCCACTGGGCAAGTTGACATTGAGCGCACGAATCTGGTCATTCACCTGAGACGCGGTAATGCCCAAGGCATCGAGCTGATTGGGGTCGAGATCAATGCGAATTTCAGGATCGACACCCCCGATCCGATTGACCTGCGCAACGCCAGACACTGAGAGCAGACTGCGACTGATGTCGCGATCAACTAGATCGCTCAGTTCCTCTACCGATCGCTGATCGGAGATCACCGCATAGGTCAGAATTGAGCCCCCTTCAAAGTCCAATCGGCGGACGATCGGGTCTTGGGCACTACCGGGCAAATCGGAACGAATCCGGGCGATCGCATCGCGCACATCATTGGTGGCGCGATCGGTATCGGTTCCCAGGGTGAAACTAATTACGGTCTGAGAGCTGCTGTCAGTGATGGTTGAGCGAATTTCGTCGATGTTGCCCAGCCCCGCAACAGCATCCTCAACCTTTCTAGTGACCTGGGTTTCGAGCTCCTCAGGACCGGCTCCAGTCTGATTGACCGTGACCAGCACCGCTGGAAAATCGATATTCGGGTTTAAATCTACCCCGAGGCGACCAAAGGAAACCAGCCCTGCCAGCGTCAACACCAAGAACAGAACCAAGGTGGGAATCGGGCGGCGAATCGACCAGCCGGAGAGGTTAAAAGACATAGGGGGGAGGAATCGTCAGTGGGTAGAAAGGGTTAGGGCCCAAAGGGGTCAGCGGCAGGGTAAGACATTGCTCTCATCAGAGATATTGGAGCGACCGGCAATTTTGATCGAAAGCTCTGAAACCGGTTGGTTCCTAAGGCGCATCGGGTAGAACATCGGCCTTATTCCGCCACGGTCACGGTATCGCCATCCTGGACATAGCCCGCGCCCGCAACAATGACCTGTTCCCCAGCATCGAGTCCCTGCAAGATCTCGACCTGATCGGGGGCATCTCCCACACCAGCGACGCGAGCACCAATTTCAATGCTGCGAGCCACCGCCGTTTGATCGGCATCCAACACATAGATACGGACAGAGCCATCTGGTTGCGGCAGCAGCGCTGTCGCGGGCACTGTTAGCCCCGTTCGCTGCCCTACTTGAATATTCGCCTGCAAAAACATCCCCGCTCGCAGGCGATCGCTCGCAGGCAGTTGAATTACGACTTCAGCAGTGCGCGTTTGCGGATCGATCAGCGGCTGAATCTCTTGCACCGTGCCCTGCAGACGCAAATCAGAGTCAATGCTCGACGTGACGGTAGCAGGCACGCCCACCTGAACTTTGGTCAATTGGGCCTGTGGCACCTCTCCTGCCAGCTCTAGCTGATTCCCTTGAATCAGTGACACCAATTGATCCGAGGTCGATGACACATCGCCTACGCTTGCCGGTCGCTCTGCCACGATGCCTGCCATCGGTGCGCTAACGGTAGTCCGAGCCAGTTGGGTTTGCAAGCGAGCCAGCTCTGACTGCTCGCTGCGAATCGTCGCTGCAGCGCTGGCCACGTTGGCCGCAGCCACCCCTACTGACTCGCGTGCTGTGAGCGCCTGGGTCGTGCGACTATCTAGCTCTTCACTACTGACGGCCCCTTGATCGGCCAGTGATTGGTAGCGCTGTCGATTCGCTTGCGCTTCGACTAATAGGGCCTTAGCCTGAGACAAGTTAGCGGTTTGCTGCTGGAGTTGCGCTTGCGCCACATCAATCTGCGCTTGCGCCCGTTGAATTTGATTGCGCAACTCGGTATCGTCCAGCCTCACTAAAGGCTGACCCGCGCCGACACGATCACCTTCCTCCACTAACACCTGGCGAATTTGCAAGCCGCCAATTTGCGGCGTCACCGCCAATAAATCACTTGCCTGCACCGTTCCCGTCACCGTCAGCTGCTCAGTAACTGGGCCCACCTGCACGGGAACAACCGTCACCGTTTGTGCACTGACTTGACTACTCGGCTCGCTCGCCGGAGCGGGACTGGGTGCCGAGGCCCCACCGACAAAGCGAGCCCCCACCAGGGCGATCGTCATCCCGAGGCCAACCCCTACCAGCAATTTGCCGTAGCCGCTTGACGCTTCGGTGAAACGCTTCCTTGAAGATGTCTCATCAGCCGTCAAAGTAGTTGAATCTTGGTCTTGAAGTGATGTCACGATGTTTTTCTGACGAACTGTATTTTTTGACGAACCGAAGTTAAGAATGAGTCATCATTAAGAAGTGTATCTTTATTATGACTTAAGATTTGCCGACTGCGAGGTCAAGATCTGCTCTATGCGATCTCTACAGCGGCTATCCCTTCAACTTGATGGACTCAGTCACCGCCGTTTCGAATGCGGCCTCGCTTCACGGCAGGATGTCTATTCCTCGGCATTAACAGGGGCTAAAAACGTCCAATCGACCTGGTCTACCAATGTTTATAGCCAAGGATAGGCAATCACCCAAATCCTCTCACCGCCTAAAAAAAGCAGCGAGCGAGAGACTCACTTAGTTCTCCCGCTCACTGTCTAAAAATCTCAGGACGACATACGCAAAGCCACCCCGCCCAAGTTGTCAATCATGACTACGAAACCGTGGTCTTGTCCTGAGCCAACTCAGACGCTTGATAGGACTTTTCGAGACGCATGATCTGCTTTTCCTTAAGTGACAGCACAGTGTTGTCTAGGAAATTAGTAATCAGCGCATCGAAGGAGTAGAGCCCCGCACCATTGACTAAGAAGTAGAGGAACGAAGCCGCATAAATTGCAGATAGCTCAAGATAGGGCAAGCTCAAGCCAGCGACCGAAATGTGGTGATACATCGCCACACACATGGTGCCAAACAGACCCAGCGAAGCAAACCGGCTGAACAGACCAATGGCCAGCAAAGGTGCCCCGATCAGTTCTG
>CALCPB010000491.1 GCA_937897665.1 uncultured Halomicronema sp.
CCCATACTCTGGAGAAACGAGTTGTAAGTTGAGTGCCATAGTGAGCTACAACAAAATTTATCCAAATGGCAAGAGAGACGTGAAATGAAAAAGTGTAAATATGAGTTGTAGAAGTTAAATTATAAAATACATAGGGATGAGCGGCGGGGGTTGGTGGAATTGAAGACGTTTAGTGAGAGGACGCCATGAAGCTACACCAACTGACATACGAAATCTACGGGACTTTCCCCGCCCACCGCTACATCCCCATAAAGCCAGTCTGGAGCAAGGTTGCTAGGGCTTATGCCGCTGACCGTGCCGTAGCCCAACGGGTGCTACACGAGCTAGAGATTCTTGGCAAGACTGGGTGGCTGAGCCTGACAAAGCTACACCAGGCAGGCGGCGCTGTGCTGGGCTACAAACGGCCAATGACGGCGTGGCAACTGCGGACGGCAATCTCTCAGCTACCAGATACAGGTTGGCTCCCACATGGCGCAGCTGGGTCAGATGTGGCCAATGCTTACCATCAACGCCTGGCCGCTAAATACCCCACGGTGAAGTTAGTGGGTGGTGCGTGGGTGACGCAGGGTGAAGCGGTTGGAAGTGCTGGGAGGGCGGCGGCATGAACCAACTATCCCTGCTCGACGCCCCTCCCGGCGTCGATTCAAGGCTCATCCCCACAGCACCCAAGCCAGAGCCCCAGCTAACCGTCGGCGCTCTGGTCGTGCCCAAAATCCGGGAGGGTTACACCACGCCGCTGTTTCTCGGCCAGGTGTTATCACTCGAAGACATCCAGCGGGCGAATGTTGAGAAACTTAAGGAACGATTCCCGGAAGGATTTACCACGGCTGATAGTGTGGCGCGGGTAGATGTAGCTGGGGGTGCGGTGTAATGCAAACGATTTTTTACCGATGTGAAAGTGAGGCTGCCCGACAGAAGGCCAAAGAGCTAGGCATTCCGTACCCAGGGCGACAGCGCTTAAACATGATGCACGTAGGCGGTAGTGCAGGGGAACGGGTGCGAGCTATAGAGATTATCGCGGCCATCAGAGACGAGTCTGACTATTTCAGAGGGCGGATTGAGACTCAGGTGATTCAACTAGAAAATAAGGGAGCTTAAGGATGACACAGCTAGTGGACCAACAATTACCCCCAATCACGACCGCCCCCGACACCGCTCCAGGGCAATTTGTCCACCCGGAGCTAGGCGGTGACACCGAGAAGGCTCAGCTGAAGTACAGCGGTGCCCCAGCCTCTGACCAACTCACGATATCTCGACGATCCCTTAAAGCCCTGTGGCGCGATGGCCGCCTAGATAACGGTAGCTACTGCCTGCTGGCCCTGTACTTCGACGGCATTGGTCAGGATGGCGGTCTGCAGACCTTCGATATGAATGGGTTTGCCGTCAGGTGGTCGGTGCATTGGCAGGTTGAAAAAGAAAAGAAGAGCAAAAAGGGGGCATCGACTATTGAGGTCGTCGATAAGGAAAAGCAGCTGACCGAGGCGCAGATAGAAGCGGTGCTCGGAAGACTGGAGAAAAAAGAACAGGCGACGGTCGAGCGCAATATTCAGTTAGCAATTTCTTGGGACTAGGGCTATGAGTAATAACGTTCTTATCCCACGCTACCCTGGCGCAAAATCTAACCGCGACAAATACCCAGTGTGGGATGGCCAAACCTATGACGTCGCCATCGTCCCATTTGCTGGCTCGGGGCGCTGGTGCATCCCGGCATTGCAGCAGTGCCATGTCCGATCCCTGGTGGTGGCTGACGCTGACCCGGCGGTGCGGGCGGTGTGGGGTATGTTCAGCGGCAAGATGATGGATTCAGAATTTTTGAGTGGATGCATTGACGACTGGGTAAAAGAGTTCACAAATTTAATTGATGTTGATTTTGGCTCAGAATTACATGAAGACAGGGCAGTCAAATTGTTTGAGCGGCTTTGCTTTATCCACGACAATCCCGAAAAAGAATGGGACTGTGAAGGTCATCTTTATGATGGCTGTGACTATGCCGCCGCCAAAATCCTGCTCCACAAGCTTTGTTTTGGGGGTAATGTCCGAAGTAACGCTCAGGGGAAGCTAAATATCTCGCTTCGCAGCGATTGGGCCACGGCTATCAAGAGCTGGCACTATGAGTTACTCTGGTGCCCCCCTGACCGCCCCGTAACAATCCACGCTGATTGGTCAGAGTGTTTTCAGCAGCGAATCACTGGCAAAACCATTGCTTTCATAGATCCGCCATACTACGCCCCCGGCAACGGCCCACGGGTTAAGGGTGGCATGTCCAAGGCTTACGCTGTGCACGGTGGAAACCCTAACGATAACTCTGTGCTGGAGATGTTCAAGGGCGCTGTTCGGGCAGCGGTGGATGCAGGGTGCGATCGCATCGTGGCAACCAATTACCATGGCCATTGGTTGCAGACTGTTCAGTATTCTGCGTGGGCCGATCTTGTTGGAGCTTGCGTGGCTGACGTCATTGATTCGCAGTGGGTCGAGTACGGCGAAACTGCCGAGTTTATGCGAGAGATGGGGTTTGAATGGTTTCACGACCTCGGCCCTCTGCAAACTATGAACAATATCAATTTTAGTTCCAACCCCGCTAAGGCTGGCACGACAGAACAGCGCACAGTCCGCCATGAGGGTTGGTGGGAGCGGGGCGGAGTTCGACAGCATGGGCGAGTGCGGCAGCTGAGTTTGTTGGGGGAGGTTGCGGCGTAATGGATAAATATTTTCAAGTAAAGGTCTTGCCTCAAACACCTGAGCCACAGCGAGTAATCTATGCAGCTCTTCATCAAGACTATAGCGAGCATTTTGTTTGGGATGAACTTACAACTGCAAAGGATTCATTCTTGCTTGCTGATTCGGACTTACTTATGGCATTTAGTAACGGAAATGAATCTCCTTTTTCAGTATGGGATGGTCCATCTGAAGCAAAATGCGGCCAGGTTGCTGTAGAGCGGTTATTAAAAGGCGGCCGAGGCCACTGGGGGCCGCTAGAGCATCCGCAAATTGTATTTAATTGTGGGTGGTTTCCGCATTCAACAATGCAGCAGATACGGACTCATCGCCACGCAAGTTTTGATGTTCAGAGCTTCCGATATTCGGGCAAACGTTTCTTAGGCGCTTACGACCAAATCGGGATGCTTGATCTAGACAGCAAAGACCCCGACATTATTCAGGAGCTGTTTTATATTCGCCCGGCGGGGGATTACACCGACCGTCAAGGTAAGAAATATACAGTTACTACTGAACAGCGCGAAGAAGACATTGAGTATTGCTGGGAAGCGATCCGGCGGTATCGAAACAGAGTCGTGAGAGATGGGTATTCCGAAGAACACGCTCGTAGCATGATCCCATTTGATGTACGCCAGCACTGGGTCGTCAGCTGCAACATGCGCTCGCTCATTCACCTGTTGTCAATCCGTGGCAAGACTGACGCTCAGATGGAATGTCAGCAGTGGGCTGAGCTTGTGCTGCCTCATTTCAAAGCTTGGGCTCCCGAGATTTACGGCTACTTTGAGCAGCACCAATGGAAGAAAGGGAGGCTAGCGCCGTGAGTGAAGTTGTCAATCATCCGCGCCATTACAACCTGCCGCCGCCAATCAAAAGCCGACCAGCTTTAAGTGCGCTGGGTTTCCATACTGGTCATTTTCAAGAAGAGTGCATCGATTCAATGTTGACGCTTTTTGGGCCTCGGGCAGTCTTTTGGTTTTGTCTTATCACGACAGTCAAGTATCTATGGCGAGCTGGGTACAAAGCCGATGCAGCGACAGACTACGCAAAGGCTAGGTGGTACGCAGAGCGCGGGCTCCGGGATGGCAAGGGGGCTCAGATGTGGCGATTCAGATTAGCAGATGCTTTAAAGGAGATTCCTGATGCAGACTAGTTGCAAATTTATCGTCAGCCTAGCTGGCATACTTGTCCTGGCTTTTTGCTACCTGGTCATCTGGGTGTCGGCATGGGCAGCAGGGCAGCGCAAAGCGCTAACCGCACCGGACTTATCGCTGCAGAGTGGCTGGGCCGTCTGTAGGGAGTTGCTGTCGTGAGCAAAAGAGTCTTTATCAGTAGCCCTTACACCCTGGGCGACACCTGTGACAACGTCAGGCGACAGCACGACGCCATGGCCGCGCTCCTGATGC
>CALCPB010000492.1 GCA_937897665.1 uncultured Halomicronema sp.
GGGGGGAGCCGGTTCTGGGGTAGGTGGGGTCGGTTCTGGCGTGGGGGGAGCCGGTTCTGGCGCGGAACCGCCGCCTTCGTTGGTCGTTGCCGGTGGCTCTGATACAGGTTCGCTCGGGGCTGGCTCCTCAGCACCAGCGTCTTCATCAGTTGTCGGCTCTTCAGTCGTTTCGTCGCTGGCGCTGTCTTCCTCAGTCGCCGCATCTGTTTCCGCTGCGGGGCTATCAACATCGCCAGTTTCTGGAGTGGCGCTGTCTTCCTCAGCGTCATCTGGAACGGCATTGGTCTCTACTGCTTCCGCATCAGATCCTTCTGACTCGATCTCGTTGGCTGTTTGAGTGGGGGTTTCGGTCTCGTCAGCAGGCACTTCGACCGAGCGGCGATCGCCCCGCTGAGAGGCTTCTCGACTGCGATCAGACCCCTCAAGCACCATGTCGTACACAATGGGGACACTGGCACCACCACTCACCGGCTGAAAACTGGAGTTCCGGGCAGCTTCAATGGCGGCTTGATCAATTGCCGCATTGCCGCTGGACTGCGTTAGGGTCACACTGCGTACCGAGCCATCAGGATTAATGTCTACCTGCACGCCAGGAGTCGCTTCAATGCCATCATCTATGGCGCTTTGCGGGTAGTCCGGTAGCACACAGTTTTGACAGGCGACAGTTCGAGAACCTTGGCCTTGCCCGGTGCCATCGCCCGATTCATTCGTGCCGCCAGGATTACCATCGGGGCCACTATTACGAGTGATGGTTTCGGCATCGCCATCGCTGTCGGCGGCGGGGGCGTTGGGGTCAGTCCCAGTTGAGCCCTCATTGGCAGGCGATTCGAGCACTTCCCCATCAAAGTAATTCTGGAGAGATTGGCGCAGCCGTTCAAATTGGGTTGTATCAATGTCGGGCAGGGTAGCAACCTCAAGATCTTCCTCAGGTTCCTCGGGACTCTCTGTCGTTTCCTCTTCCTCTTCCGGTTCTTCTTCGGTTTCCTCTTCCTCTTCCGGTACCGTCAGGTCTGATTCCACCTCGGTGGTGGGCTCATCGGGAATGGGCTCGGGCTCAACCAGTTCGGCGGGGGCAGGGGGCGGCGGTGCTGCAGCCACACTCGCCGGAGCGGCAGGAGCGGGATTGTTGGTTTGTTGACCTACTTCAGCAGGGGCAACCTCGGTGGTTTCCTCGGGGATGACTTCTTCCTGAGGCTCCATCACCAGCAGCTCGATCGGCGATGGCTCAGCTTGAGCCGTGCGCTGCCCTAACCAACCCAACATGCCAAACAGCACGACATGGGTGCCTACCGAACCGGCTAGCCCAAGCAGCAATAACTTGCGGAGCCCTTTTTGCTCTTGCTCGTGTTGCTTATCACAAAAATCAGAGAGGCTCATGGCATTCGCCCGCGTAGATAGGTACGTCTCCAAACTATCTACATAATAGTTGAGAAAACCTACCAATAAGTCAATAGCTGATAGGAATATTTTTGGCGATGTTTTTGCGATGAGCTGTCAAATGTAAATTTGAAGACATTTTGGCAGAAAGCCTAAAAAACTTGTGGCGACAGATCTTTGCAGCTCTCATGGTGACGGCGTTCTATCCTACTAGGGTTTAGCGCTATCGCTATCAAATGTCTATAGAGCCTTGACATCCGACAAAGGATGAGGCTCAATCATCTGACATAGGTTCTCAATAAAATTACACCCTTCGCGATCGCTGAGCGGCGCTCTGCAGTTAGGCAAACGCGGATAAGCAAGGAAACAACAATGGGAAGAATTTTTGCCGCAGGCGGCATTGTGATGTGGCCGCTACTCTTGTTTTCGTTGGTGGCGATTGCCCTGGTGATCGAGCGTTCGATCTTTTGGGTGCGGCTCAATCAGCGGCAGCGTCGGGTAATGCAAGACGTCTTACGCACCTATCGGCAAGCACCGGTCGATGTTCACCCCAAGCTGCGGCAAAACGCCACCTTGCCAACAGCGCGTATTTTTTTAGAAGCTCTGGAAATTGAAGGAGCCAGCCCGAAGCAGTTTCATCTGGCGTTGGCGAGTGCCATGCAGGCCGAGTTGCCGCTCTTGCGCCGCTTCAACACGGTGTTCGCCACCATTATTAGCGTCTCGCCGCTCTTGGGCCTGCTTGGCACCATTTTGGGCCTCATCCGTTCCTTTGATGCGCTGCAGCTAGACAACATTGCGGCCAACGCTAGCCTGGTGACGGGCGGCATTAGTGAAGCGCTGGTTTCGACGGCGGCGGGACTGTTGGTAGCCATTTTTACGCTGCTATTTGCCAATTTGTTTCGCGGGTTTTATCGGCGGCAGATTGCCATGATTCAGGAATATGGCGGCCAGTTCGAGATTCTCTACGAGACTCACTACGAACGTCAGCAGCAGCTCCAGCGGCAGGAGAGCTATGTACATTCCTGAAGAGTCAGAAGACGAGTTTGAACTGAATATCGTGCCGATGATTGACGTCATCTTTGCCATCCTGACGTTTTTCATCATTTCGAGTTTGTTTCTCACGCGGTCGGAATCTTTACCCGTTAATCTGCCGAAAGCCGATAGCGCCGAGGTACAACAGCGGACTCGGATTACGGTCACGGTGGAAGCTTCAGGCGCGATCGCCCTCAATCGAGACAGCATTGAATTAGACGAGCTGCAGTCTAGCGTCCGCGATTTGATGGAGACGACAACTGAGTCGGTCATCGTGATCAATGCCGACGAAGCGGTGAATCACGGGCGGGTGATTGCGGTGATGGATGAGCTGCGAGTGATCGAAGGGGCCGCACTCGGCATTGCCACGGAACAGGAGCAGTAACCACCGTGCAGTCAAGTTCACTCAGTGACGCGCGATCGCCGCTGCTGTTGGGGCTGGGGCTCGTGGCGGGCAGCGGTTTGTTGCTAGGGTCTCTCCTCTTAGGGATTTTACTCGGGGCAGCGGACATTGATGCCACGACAGTGTGGCAGGCAATCTTCCAGTTTGATGGCTCCACTGAACACCTGATCATCCGCACGGTGCGGCTCCCCCGAGCCCTGCTCGCCGTCGTGGTCGGCGCGGCCCTCGCCGTCGCCGGGACAATTACTCAAGGCCTGACTCGCAACCCCCTGGCAGCACCCGATATTTTAGGCATCAATGTGGGGGCCTCTCTGGCGATGGTGCTCGCCATATTTCTCGGCAGTGATAGCCGCAACTATGTCTGGTTTGCCTTTGGTGGGGCGGCGATCGCGGCGGTCACCGTCTATTGGCTGGGGTCAACCGGCCGTCAGGGATTAACGCCCCTCAAACTCGTCATTGCCGGGGCGGCCCTGACCGCTCTCCTCCACTCACTCACCACGGCCGTTCTGCTGCTCAGTCAGCAAACCCTAGAGGAAATCCGCTTTTGGCTAGCCGGGTCGCTGGCCGGTCAGGAATTAGCCGATCTGTGGCCGGTGCTGCCCTACATTGCGCTGGGACTCGCCGGGTCACTGGCGCTGGGTCGGCAGTTAACCCTCATGTCTCTGGGTGAAGATGTGGCTCAGGGCTTGGGCCTCCAAACTGCCGGAGTCAAGATTGCCGCAGCCGTCGTGGTCGTGCTGCTGGCGGGTAGCGCCGTGGCGTTGGCGGGGCCGATTGGCTTTGTCGGGTTGGTCGTACCCCATATCATCCGCATCGGTGTCGGCATGGACTACCGCTGGATATTGCCCTACGCCATGTTGGTGGGGGGCATTCTCCTCTCCGTGGCTGATATCGCGGCGCGGCTCGTGATTCGCCCCCAAGAACTGCCTGTCGGCATTATGACGGCGCTGATCGGGGCCCCGTTCTTTATCTACCTGGCGAGATCACGCATCAAACGCTAATACGGGCGAGGCATTTTCGACTGCACGTTTTGGTCTGAACCGAGATATTTGGACGAAAATGCCGCGCCCCTAACCATCCACCCAGCCACTCCTCTTCCCATGCACCCCTCCAAACCCTGGCGCTCCGTCCGACTACAGCGATTCCCGATTTCTTTTCGGGTTGATCAGCGGGTGACGGGTGTCCTCGCAATTTTAATCGGCGTGGCCAGCTTGGCCTTAGTCGTCAATGTTAGCCGAGGCGAATATCCCGTGCCGCTGTGGGCGGTGGTCAAAACCATCTTCGGATTACCAACAACCTCAGACTACGCCTTTGTCGTCAACACGCTACGCCTGCCGCGAGCTCTGATTGCGCTGCTTGTCGGCATGGGGCTCGCCACTGCTGGCACCATTCTGCAGGGGCTCACCCGCAATCCGCTGGCGGCGCCGGGCATCATCGGCATCAACTCGGGGGCCAGCCTAGTGGCCGTCGCGTTTATCGTCTTGTGGCCTGGGTTACCGGTGGGCTGGTTGCCCTTAGCGGCTTTTGTGGGAGCCTTGCTGGCCGCGATCGCGATTTATCTACTCGCGTGGAACCAAGGCAGTTCACCCGTGCGACTTATTTTGGTGGGTGTGGGCCTCACCGCCCTGACGGGGGCTTGTACCACCCTGATGATTACCTTTGGCAATATCTACGACGTGAGTCAAGCCCTAGTTTGGTTGACTGGCAGCGTTTATGGTCGCAGTTGGGCAAATTTTTGGCCGCTGTTGCCCTGGATGCTGCTATTCCTGCCTCTGGCGCTGATACTGGCACGTGACCTCGATACCCTCAACCTTGGGGATGGTCTGGCTCAGGGACTAGGCAATCGGGTGGAATGGACCCGCTCACTACTGTTACTCTGCACCGCCGCGCTGTCGGGCTCAGCGGTAGCCACCGCTGGCACCATTGGCTTTGTCGGGTTGATGGCCCCACACTTGGCTCGACAGCTAGTAGGTCCCTCCCACGCGGGGTTGATTCCGGTGGCGGCGTTAACCGGAGCCTGCATCGTCGAGCTGGCCGATCTGGTCGGTCGATTGCTGTTTGCCCCGATTGAGTTGCCCTGTGGCATTATCACTGCGGTGATTGGGGCGCCTTACTTTTTATGGTTGTTGTACCGTAATGCTTAGATCATCGCGCCAAATGGCAGTGATGGTGATCGCTCTTGCTAACGGCCCACCTCGCGGTTGGCCAACTACCCCAAACCCATATTTGAACCCGATGAAAGACCTGGATACTCAATGCACTATCGAAATTCTCAACCAGATTATGGAGTTTGAGTTGGCGGGCGTAGTGCGCTACACCCACTATTCCTTGATGGTGACCGGCCCCAACCGGATTCCTATCGTCGATTTTTTTAAGGCCCAGGCCAGCGAGTCGTTACTGCACGCTCAAGAAGCTGGGGAAATCGTCACGGGTTTAGAAGGTCATCCCCAGCAGCGCATCGCCCAGATCGAAGAGACCCATCAACATGCGGGCACCGATTTGCTGCAAGAAAGCCTCATCCATGAACAAAAAGCCTTAGACATGTACAAACAGCTTTTGGGGGTGGTCGAAGACGCCAGCATTTATCTAGAGGAGTATGCTCGCACCAAAATTGGTCAGGAAGAACTCCACAATCTAGAGATTAAAAAGATGCTGCGCGACTTTAGCTAGGCGATCGGCAAATCAGTAGGGGCGAGGCATTTTCAATCACACGTTTTAGTCTGAGCCGAGATATTGGGGCGAAAATGCTTCACCTCTACAGCACGGGTGATTGTCAACCGCACGTTTTAATCGAAGGCGAGATATGGGGGCAAAAATACCTCGCCCGCACGGAATGAGTGAGGGGCTGCAGGGATCAGGGGGCAGAGGTCGGCCTGAAAGCTTGAGCCTTGAGCCTAAAACCCTGAAACCTCTCCTCATCTAAATCAATAGCGCTATTTTTTCGAGTTGGTATAAACCACCATGATGCTTGATACTGCCACCACAGTTGCCCTGACCACCCGTAAGCTGACGCTGGCCTACGACGGCAACACCGTCATTCAGGGGCTCGATTTAGCCATTCCGCAGGGAAAAATCACCACCCTCGTGGGACCGAATGGCTGTGGCAAATCTACCTTGTTGCGGGGTCTCGCTCGCCTCCTGAAACCCCAAAGCGGCACCGTGTATTTGGCCGGGGAAGCGATCGCCCATCTGCCCAGCAAAGCCCTGGCCCGACGCCTAGGCATTTTGCCGCAAAGCCCCAGTGCACCCGAAGGCTTGACGGTGCGTGAACTGGTGGCGCAGGGCCGGTATCCTTACCAAAACTGGCTGCAACAGTGGTCGCGCGAAGATGAGCTAAAAGTGGAAGCGGCGATCGCGACTACCCATCTAGAAGCGTTTGCCAATCGGCCCCTCGATACTCTCTCTGGCGGGCAACGGCAGCGCGCCTGGATCGCCATGGCCTTAGCCCAAGATACCGATACCCTCTTGCTGGATGAGCCCACCACCTATCTTGACGTCGCCCATCAAATTGAAGTGTTAGACCTGCTCTATCACCTCAATCAAAGCGCCCGTCGCACCATTGTGATGGTGCTCCACGATCTAAATATTGCGGGGCGCTATAGCCATCATTTGATTGCTCTGCGACAGGGGCAGGTACTGGCCCAAGGGACTCCGGCTGAGGTGATTACTGAATCGTTGGTCAAACAGGTCTTTGATCTTGACAGTCGCATCATCACTGACCCGGTTTCAGGAACGCCGCTGTGTATCCCCATCAGTCAGTTTTTGTAAGCGCTATGGGGATTGAAAACCCCCGATTAAAAGTACTTTTAGGGAACAACCCATTTAGCAACTGAGCGTCGCTGCCATGCCAAAGACATGAGTGTAGTGCACCGTTTCGACGGCATTTTCTCGGCGAGAAATTGTGTTCATGGAGCATGCTCTAATGACGGGCAAGAAAACCCATCGCCGTTGGGTCAAAACACGGCCGATCGCTGCAGTCGTTATTTAACTGGCTGCTCAAGGCCGTCGGCTCTTGCCCC